>JALSLV010000054.1 GCA_026988115.1 Lysobacterales bacterium
AGTTGATTGAATTTTATCTAACAAGGCGAGTTTTTAAAAGCCTGCCACACTCATTGTTCCGCTACGCTCCACAATGAGTGTGGCAATTATTTAACAATAACGTTGTGAAACTATACAAATAAAAGTTAATATGTCAGCTTTTTTGTAAATCTAACGAATAGACAAATAATTCAAACTGCTTATCAATCATGAAATATTTATCTCTGTTTTTATTACTAAACATCAACATTTCTGAAATCATGGCTGATGATTTTTTTGTTGATGACTTTAATTCATTTTTCGATGATGTCAACCCAGGAGATGGTGTTTGTGCTGGAGATTTCACAGCAACTTGCACCTTACATGCCGCCATTCAAGAAACCAATGCAACACCAGGTTCTCACCGAATATTTTTACCCGCAGGAACACACATTAATGCTAGCTTATCCAAAAGCTTTCACATCATTGATAGTGATATTGAAATTATTGGTGAAGGTATGAATGCCACCATTATTGATGCAAGGCAATTAGATCAAGCTTTTAATCTTTCTAGGTCATCAGTGACTTTTAAGGATCTCAGCATTATTAATGGAAAAGCACTTGCCGGCAACCCTTCACCATTAGGTGGGGCTATCTACGCCATAACAGGTCCATCAGAATTATCAACTTTGATTTTAAATAGAGTAAAACTCAGCAATAATAGCGCCAATAACGGAGGAGCTGTGCGCTGCGTCAATATGAATGTTGCGATATACTCCAGTGTGCTATTAAACAACACTTTGGAAGATTTGGGTGTCACAAACATGCGCGGCTCAGCTATTTCGATACTACGAGGAGGCATAAAAATTTATGATTCCAGTATTTCAAATAATACCAACGGCTTATCAGCTATAGTCATAATAGATAGCGGGATTGACATGCAAAACACAACAGTAAGCAATAATGATAGTATTGGATTAGATACCCAAAACGTATCTGCTAAAATCAAATTTTCTACTTTTAGTAATAATAACTATAATTTATCCCATTTTAGTTTTGATGGAAGTCGACTGATGGAAATAGACAGTTCACTGGTACAAAATGCCACCACTAGGAATTGTTTAACATCGCCAACACAAAAACCCACATCACTGGGATACAATATTAGTGATGATGCCAGCTGTGAGTTTTTGCAAGCAACCGATATGGAATCAACCGATGCACAGTTGGGCATACTAATGAACAATGGAGGAACAACAGCATCTCATTTGCCAGCGGTTACGAGCCCTGCTATTGACAATATTCCACTAACTGACTGCCTGAATATTATTGACGATCCATTGACAAATGACCAACGTCATTTTTTAAGACCTGTTGCAATGGCTTGTGACAGTGGCTCAGTTGAAAGAAGACTAGAAACTGTCTTTATCGATGATTTTGAATAAACCCTCACCCAAATTAGGGCATTAAAAAGTTTTTAAAGTCTTTTGAAAATGTAAGCAATTGGTGTTTACTCAACACACAAACACCGTGCCCACCATTTTCAAAATCAATCCATTCAAAATCTACAGCAGGAAATGTGTCTTCTAACAATTCATCGGTATAGCCAACTTCTAAAAACAACAAGCCGTTTTCGTTTAAATACTCTGGAGCATCAAGCATTATTTTGACTGGTATTTGCAAACCCTCTTGTGGCGTGGTCAATCCAAGTTTGGGTTCCTTTTTATATTCTTGAGGCAATTGACTGTATTCGTTTTCACTGACATAAGGAGGATTGCTGACGATTAAATCATAAGGGCCAGTAAGTTCTGCAAACAAATCCGATTGCACAGCGTTAACTTGTTGATTTAAGTCATGCAACTCAATATTTGTTTTCGCTAAGGATAAGGCGTCTTTAGACAGGTCGCTAATATCAACTTGAATATGCGGGTTGTATTTTGCCAATGCAATACCAATACAACCACTGCCGGTACACAAATCCAGTGCCTTGTTTATCGTATTAAGGTTTAGCCACGGCTGAAAATCATTGCCAATTAATTCTGCTATAGGAGATCGGGGCACCAATGCCCGTTTATCTGATTTAAAAGTCAAGCCTGCAAATTGCACTTCGCCAACAATATAAGCCATTGGTTTTAAGGTGTTAAGGCGTTGAGAAACAATTTTTTCAGCCTTTTTTATAGTTTGCATATCAACTTTGATTTGACCGGAACAAAGAATTTCGTCCACTGTTTGCTTAAAAACATGCATCATGACCATCATCGCTTCATCCTGGGCATCAATCACACCATGACCGAAAAACAAGCCAGAATCGGTAAGGTTTTCAAAAAGTTGAGTAAATAATTGTTCCTTAGTCATCATTAATTTTTCACAAAGACATGCATCTGTTATTAAAAAAACGTACAATGCCTCTTGTTTTAACTGTTGTCAAACAATTTAATGAGTAACCTAAAAAATACAATCATCATCGTGATACTGTTAATCGCAGCCATGGCTGGTTTCATGACTTCCAAAACTTTTTTCCAGCAACAAAACAATCAAGACTTTCAGTCGTTGTTACTCTTTCCTGAAGAAAAATCCTTTTCAGGTTTTACCTTGACGGATAAAAACCACAAAAGCATCACTCAAGAAAGCTTTAAAAATAAGTGGACTTTATTGTTCTTTGGCTTCACCAACTGCCCTGATGTATGCCCAACCACTTTATCGGAACTGCAAAAGGTGTTTAATATCTTCCAACACAATGCCGTCAAAGCCCTGCCCGAGGTTCTCTTTATTTCGGTTGATCCAGAGCGAGACACCCCTGAGTCACTAAAAGAATACATTGCCTTTTTTAATAAAAACTTTAACGCGGCAACAGCAGACAAAGCCAATATATTATCACTGGCATCGCAAATTGGTGTCGCTTACCACATCCAAGACCACAAACAAGGCGATTTAAATTACAGTGTTGATCATACCGCAGCCATCTTTCTTATCAACCCAAATGGTAACTTATACGGAATCTTTCGATCGCCACATGACGCTGATAAAATGGCAGTTGATTTAATCAGTCTAATCAATTCAAGCAAATGAAAACTAAAATTTACACCTTTATACAATACATTTTACCGCACAAACTCCTATCGCGTTTAGTTAACTATTTGATGCGAGTCAAAGTTAAGTGGTTAAAAAACTTCATTATTAAACGCATTGCTAAAAGCTACAAGGTAAATATGGATGAAGCCTACTCCAGCAACTTGGACGATTACCCTGACTTCAACTCTTTTTTCACTCGTCAACTAAAACCTGGTGTAAGACCCATAGATAATGCCACTGATGCTATTATTTCTCCCGTTGATGGAGCCGTTAGCCAATGTGGAGACATCAACCAAGGTAGGATATTTCAAGCCAAAGGCTTTGATTTTAGTGTTGAAGAGTTGCTCGCCTGCGACAAAAAGACTGCCGATTATTACCAAGATGGTAAATTTGCCACCCTTTATTTATCACCCAAAGACTATCACCGAATGCATGCTCCTGTTGATTGCACGGTGACTAAAACAGTTCACGTTCCAGGTCGGTTATTTAGTGTAGCTAAATGGACAGCAGAAAACATTCCTCGACTCTTTGCTCGCAACGAACGCTTGGTGTGCTACATGGATACCGAATTTGGGCAAGTGGCGTATATTCTTGTTGGGGCGATAATGGTCTCAAGCATGGAAACTGTTTTTAATGGCTTAGTCACTCCACCTTATGCCAAACAAGTGACCGATGTGCCTCTCATTGGCAATACAAAATTGAAAAAAGGCGATGAAGTTGGTCGATTTAATATGGGTTCAACAGTCATTTTATTATTTCCCCCTGGCAGCACTGCTCTTGAAAACAATTTAGTTGAAAATAAAGTGGTTAAACTGGGTGAAAAAATTGCAACTATTTTGCAGTAAATACCGCTTTTGTGTTGTCCTATAGCTTACAAACAAAAATTATCAAATTTATGAAGTATTTAATCTTAATAATTATTATTGCATTTAATGCCAATGCTCAAATAACCTTTTCGCAAAATCCCAATGATTTTTCCACCAAAGGTTTGGACAAACTTGAAGTTCCAAAATTAACTGACTTTGAGCAAGCCGCACAATGGGCTGATTTAGTTGCTATTGTTCAAGTGGATGATATTGAATACAAAAAGGTTCGAAACCTCAATGCCCACGGGTATGCTTATTTGAAAGTCCGTGTCGCTTATAAAGGCGCAATACATAACGAATCCATTGCGGTTGTAGCCAAAGGTTTTGATGATAACACCTGTTATTACCCTGATCGCAGTAATGAAGGCGAACGCTTTCTTGCTTTTTTAAAGAAAGCACCAGATGAAAAAAGTAACGTATATTATGGATTTAAACCCTATTGCCAGTTACAAGTGCTCTTATCCGAAACAGGACAATATGTTCTTCGCACACCACTGGATGATAATGTTTTTACTCTTGATAAAAAACTCATTGAACCACAAACATTCAATGACCCTCACGCTCAATTTGACACCACTTTGTGGACGAGCACTAAGCGTGAAGAATACGCCAACAAATACCAATGTAAAATTATCGAAAGCGAAGACACTCTTCAACGTTATTACCACCTGCGTTACACGCAAGGAGTGCCAATTTATAAAATAAGACCCTTATTAAAGATTAAACACGTACCTCGAATCACATCCAAACAAAAATAATCTTTTGGGTTAATTGTTTTCAAAGTAAATTACTAGCCAAAGAGATACTGGTGCAACCAATGAAAGCATGGCAAATATATAAGCTAAGCGCAATAACCTGTATTTGCGTTTCAAAATCACCCCTATCTGATACAAATCTTTAAGCATAAATTCACGGGCTTTCTCATTATCATTTATGGCATTTAACATAAAATCCACGTATTGCTTTTCAGAGTGATTAGTGAAAAAGCCAAAAAACAAAGGGTTAGGCATCTGCTCAATTTTATGCTTATCTTGCCCTTTAATGTTTCGCGGCACCAACACAAAAACAGTCAAAACTAATGGCAGTATACCCAAAACCACAAAACTTGCCAAAGGAACCATCACTTGGTCACTGTACTCAGCCAAGGTTAACAAGCGTGAAAACACCATGGTGTACATCAATATCAAAGCACCAATTAAAATATTGGCTTTTTGATCAGCCATTAAATTAAGTTGTGTTTGGTTTTGATGCGCTGTTCTTAATGTTTGAATGATATCCTGATTATTAGTGCTCATAAAAATTTTCTTATCCAAAATATGTGTTTCACAAAGTATAACATTACTTTGTAGAGTCACTCTACCTAAAAATAGTGTTTTTTATTTCTCCTCATCTTAAAATCCATTACAATGGTAAAAATGAAGCAAATAAACACGAAAAACCTGACTCTTTTTTTATTTTGGCAATACCTTGTCACGACATTTATCTTGATGTTTTTATACACGGGTGGAAATCGTTACGCACCAGAGTTAACGCACTTTGTTGTAGATCAAAATTATTTGAGTGACTTAGGTCGCACCATTGATTTTGCCGGCAACGCAAACCCGTATTGGATTTTTTATACCCTAACTTTATCCTTGGTTGGCATTGGTATATTTCTCTTCTTTGTACAAATCACAAAAACAATAAACCACAAACTCAAATACCTGTTAGTTTTACTGGCCTTAATCTCATCAATAAGTTATATCGGCATTGCACTTTATCCAGTTAACGTGGACATTGCTACGCATGTAAAATTTGGAAGAATGGCGTTTTTTAGTTTCTTTTTTACCAGCGTTTTATTTCATGCACTTGTTGATAAAAAAAAATACCACAAAGCCAATAAATTACTTTTTGCATTAAACGCATTGCTTTTTGGGTATTTATTGCTCATGCTGTTTGGACCTTCATCCTCACAAGGTATTTGGGCATTGCAATTAAAGACAATCGCACAAAAGGTGATGGTTTATAGTCAAATATTTTTGTGTCTATTAATTTTTAAAAACATCAATTCGAAATAACCAACCGAATCAGTTCTGAACCAAAGCCACGTTGATACAAGTAGTTTTGGCGTTTGGCTTTGTCTTTAAAGTCATCTATGGGTTTGCCTTTAAATTTTTTTTCGTATACGCGTTGAACGACTTCTTCAAAATCTAACCCTTCTTGGTTCATGGTTTTATCTGCCATGCTTGATGAAATGCCTTTGAATTTGAGCTCTTGAGTTATTTTATTGGGTCCAAAGCCTTTGCGTGCTCGGCTGCGCCAATAGATTTCGGCAAAGCGTTCGTCATTGAGGTAATTGCTATCAAGGCATTCTTTAATAACAACCGCTATACTTTCTTGTTGGTATTCCTTTCTTGTTAACTTGTCGTGCAATTCTTTAACTGAATGCTCCCGCATACACAAAGAAGCCAGAGCAGATGCTCTGGCTTTTTCAAGATCAGTTCGTTTGGTAAAGCCTAACTTACTCAACTTCTTCTTTTTGCTCCTTTAAATGTGGCATTAAAATTTCACGCAACTTATTTTCAATTTCTTGGGCAGTTTCTGGATTCTCCTGCATATACATCTTGGCATTTTCTTTGCCTTGTCCTATGCGAGTATCACCATAAGAATACCAAGAGCCAGATTTATTGACTAAGTTGTGTGCGACACCTAAATCAATGATTTCCCCTAAGCGTGAAATACCTTTGCCATAGATAATTTCAAATTGTACTTGTTTAAAAGGCGGTGCCATTTTGTTTTTAACCACTTTGACGCGGGTTTCGTTACCCAAAATTTCATCGCCCTTTTTAATCGCGCCAATGCGGCGAATATCCAACCGAACCGAAGCATAAAATTTCAGCGCATTACCACCCGTAGTCGTTTCAGGTGAACCAAACATCACGCCAATTTTCATGCGGATTTGGTTAATAAAGATAACCATGCAATTAGTGCGTTTGATATTGCCTGTTAATTTACGCAAGGCTTGCGACATTAAGCGTGCCTGCAAACCCATGTGCGAATCCCCCATATCGCCCTCAATCTCAGCTTTTGGCGTTAATGCTGCCACCGAATCAATAACAACCAAGTCAACGGCGCCAGAACGCACTAGCATATCGGTAATTTCTAAGGCTTGTTCACCGGTATCGGGTTGCGAAATAAGCAAATCATTAATATTCACCCCAAGGGCTTCAGCGTATTGTGGGTCTAATGCGTGTTCTGCATCGACAAAAGCCGCTGTACCGCCTGCTTTTTGGCATTCGGCAATAGCATGTAAGGTTAAAGTTGTTTTACCACTGGATTCTGGGCCATAAATTTCAACGACTCGACCTTTAGGTAAACCACCAATTCCAAGGGCTACGTCCAATCCGATGGAACCTGTAGAATAAACCTCACCAACTAATGTGGTTTGGTCGCCCAAGCGCATTACCGAGCCTTTACCAAATTGTTTTTCAATCTGACCAAGAGCCGCTGCTAATGCTTTCTTTTTATTTTCATCCATATTTAACTCCAAAATATTTGCTGTGTTTGTTTTCATGATTTATCGAGCCTCGTATTATCACTTATATTGCTATATTATTAAACTGTTAATTTCCTATTTATCTGTAGGAAAATTCAAACTAACCCAATTATAAGAAGCATCATTCTCAAAACATGAGAATGAAAGAAATAATTTTTGAATTAAATCAATTGCAACGACTCACCCACGAACACACAGGTTCGCAATTAAACTCGATTGGTAAGTGGGATTTATCCCACTCAATGCCTAATAAAAACCTAAAAAACGTCGGTTAAAACCGACAATCCAAATAAAATCAAAACCTCCAAACATCAATTCAAGATGTTATCAATATTCAAGCAAATCAAATTCTTGCAGGTTTTTTAGCAGCCTTACGGTGTGTTTTTCTAGGGATTCTCGGGTGGTGGAGTCTTTTATTTTACGCATTTCATCGGTGATGGCTATCCACCAACGCATGTGGGCGGCGCTGAGTTGGGCTGCCACTGGTACTAAGTCGCGAATTAGTAAGATGGAATTAATCGAGGTTTTTTTCAGTAAAACCATGCTATCTAAATCTAAATCTTCTTTATCGAGCTTGTTCAACAACCTTTGGATTATTTTGGGGTTTTGTTCGAGCTCAATCGAACTGATGGGTTCGGCGTGGCTGTGCAAAAAGGCAATATCAAGGTAGGACAAGAAACTGCGCATTGAACCACGTAAGGAAAGCCAAAGCTCTTTGCGTCTTTGGTGCTCTCTTGTTTGTTGAAAATAAGACAACAAACCAATCCAAAAAAATCCTTCTAAGCAAAAACCGATCAACTCAGGCACTAAATTGTCGGTAAATGCGCCTTCGGCTGTGTGTCCCATAAAATAATAATAAAGCACCACACTGGCAAAACCAAATAGAGCCATTGGTCCATAGAGCATGTACTTATTCATGGCTTACCTCCACTTCCATCAACATAAGCCATAACCACTCGGGTAATTTTTTCTGCTTCGGTTGTTTTTAAATCCATCGGCAAATCTTTGATAAATACGGTTAAATCCTGACGGATTTTTATCGGAACAATGTCTTGAATTTGTTCTGTTTGTGATAAAGTTATGTCTTCAAGGGCTTTTTGTTCTTGGCAATCTTTTTTCTTTCGAATCTTAGCACTTGGCTGCTTAGTGGAGCTTGATACGAAATTATCTGGGTCATCCAAATAATTAAAATAATCTTCCAATGCCGATTTTAAACGGGCATTGTATAAATCCAGAGCCTCAACACGGATAGATGAATCCTCCAATTTGTGAATTTTAGAACACAAATGATCGACATCCAATAAACGTAAATTTAGGCGTTCTTCAGATTCAATGTGATCCAATAAATGCACAGCGGCTATCTTGCGGCTACGTGCCACAGCAGGATTTAACAAACCAGAACGGGCGGACTCTCGCAAGTAAGTTAATAAACCATTTTTTGAATAATCTTCAGTTGCCATTTTAATTCCAGGTAATTTATTCTGTTATGATACAAAATAATCTATACTTATGGAATCAATGAATTTAAAATCTCTTTAAATTTTTTTCAATAAGTTGAGAAGTATCAATGGCTGTCAGTGTATTTGATTTATTTAAAGTGGGGATTGGTCCATCCAGTTCACACACGGTTGGACCGATGCGAGCGGCTTTTTTGTTTTGTCAACAGTTGCAACACCGTGGCTTAATTAATCAAACAAGCACAATCACTACTCAATTGTTTGGTTCTCTTGGTCATACTGGTAAAGGTCATGGCACTGATAAGGCTATTATCTTGGGTTTGAGTGGTTTTCAGCCAGATAAGATTGATCCAGATGATATTGACAAAATACTTACTGAAGTTGAAAAAGAAAAATCGCTTTCATTGACTTTGACTCATGCGATTAAATTCAATTACAAAAAACACCTTAAGTTTCATAAACGCAAGATTTTGCCTTTGCATTCCAACGGCATGCGTTTTGTTGCCTCGGATAAAGACGATACTGTTTTATTGAGCAAAGACTTTTATTCTGTCGGCGGTGGTTTTATAATTTCGCACAACAAATTGGCGCAAAAAGAAATCATCGAAGACTCCACGGTACTGCCCTATTCTTTTTCATCGGGTGAACAATTACTGGCACTGTGTAAAGAACACGATAAATCCATTGCGCAAATCATGTACACCAATGAAAAAACGTGGTTAAGTGTTGAAGAAATCAATCAACAACTCGATAATTTATGGCGTGTTTTTAAAGCCTGTGTTGAGCGTGGTTTAAATTCTCCTGGCGAATTGCCTGGTGGCCTTAAAGTCAAACGCCGTGCACCAGAACTGTTTAACGAATTACGCGACAAACCGCAAGCGGCTTTACGTGACCCTTTGACCATTCTTGATTGGGTTAATTTATACGCACTGGCAGTCAGTGAAGAAAATGCAGCCGGTGGGCGTGTTGTAACTGCACCGACCAATGGTGCTGCAGGCATTATCCCAGCTGTTTTGCATTATTATTACCATTTTTGCCCACAAGCCACTATCCAAGGCGTAAGAGATTTTATCCTTACTGCTGGAGCAATTGGGATGTTGTATAAAGAAAATGCTTCCATCTCGGGAGCCGAAGTAGGTTGTCAGGGCGAGGTCGGTGTGGCGTGCTCAATGGCTGCCGCTGGTCTTGCGGCGGCATGTGGAGAATCCCCTGAACACATTGAAAATGCGGCAGAAATTGCCATGGAACATAATTTAGGTCTAACCTGTGACCCAATCGGCGGTTTAGTGCAAATTCCATGCATTGAGCGTAACGCCATGGGCGCAGTAAAAGCCATAAATGCCTTTCGTATGGCATCTCGTGGCGATGGCAGTCATTGGGTTTCATTGGATAAGGTGATTAAAACCATGAAAATCACCGGGCAAGACATGCAGTCCAAATACAAAGAAACCTCACGCGGAGGTTTGGCTGTTAATATTATTGAGTGTTAACTCAATACCCAAATCCCGATAGTGAAAACACGATTATAGTACAAGTCCTTAATATGCCTAGAAAATTCATACAAAGCCTAATCACCAACAAGGTGACAACGGTTTTTATGACTTTCCTATGCACATCAATTACTTACACTATAGCGCATTTCTATATCGGGATCTAGGCAATAAAAAAAGCCTAATGAGAACAAACTCAATTAGGCTTTTTATCAAAAAATTACCGCTTTTACAAATTACATGCCCCTTTGTAATCAACAGGTCCTGAGGTAATACGTTGTAATGAATAAGAACCAGAACCATAGTTTGAATCCAATGACTCATAACTCACCGTAGCGGAATCACAGCCATTAAATTTAATTCTGACTTGCCCCCAAGGCGTTCTGTTAACATCGTTACTATCAAAACTTTGTCCAAAACCTGTACCATTAGTGATAGTCATATCAGCAATGATGGTGTCGCCAATAACTGGACCTGTTCCGATAACCCACGCTTGGCTACCTGTACCATCGGCATTGTAAGAATACCATGAGACAACAGCACGCGCATCTCCTGCATCTAAACCTTCAGTGACATCTATAACAAAACCTTCACCTGAACGACTCGGGTCATACCATGAACCACTGAATGAGCCATCAACTAATCGTGAAATGGCAATTTCTGCGACTTGAAAGCCTTCTATTGAGAAATCAGCTTTGGTTTGGTCTATCAAGAATCCTGGAGGGTTGGTATTACCCAAAAAGACTTGAGGCGAACCATTTGGGTTACCGACTGAACCGTTGAACCCCAGATGCGGGGCAATATTTTCTGAAGTATCAACACTTGGATCATCCATGTTAAAGAATGGAGCACCTGATTCATTATTTTCTTCTGTTCCTGCATCAAAAACACCCGAGCCATAAACTTTAAATGAAACATTGCCAGTAAAATGACCCTCGTCGTTAAATAATTGATAACGTTTAGGGTCTGCATTCGCAATAAAGGCATCATTTGATGGCAACAACATGGAGACATAGGAGAAATACTTGTTTACCATTGGATCAAGATTCACCACTTGCATACTGGAAAAGCCAGGGTCAAACAGTGGCGCGCCAGCAAATCCATCAGGATTAGTAATAACGGTGTCAAAACCATTGCCTTGAGCCAAAAACTCGGAAGAGAGTGTTGAGGCATCGCCGTTTTCAGCCATCAACTCTAACCCAGGTGAAGCAAGCGAGCCCACATCAAAGGTATCGAAACTGCCATCGTGAAATGCCACCCAAAACGGCGTTAAAAATGTTCCATCGGGCATGGCACTGTTTTTTATGGTTAATCGAACAGGCACAGAATTTTCTGAAATAGTGATTCGCATTAGTTGGTAATTGTTGGTTTTAAAATCACCTGCAGTGCTATCAATTATATCGCCAGATGCAACCGTTCCACCAAGGATATTGACTGGCATTGCACTGGGGTTACTTACTGAACCGTTGTAACCTGGATGAATT
>JALSLV010000055.1 GCA_026988115.1 Lysobacterales bacterium
CGGATATACAAAATCAACCGCAAAGAGTGATATCTTATTTTAAGCATCCTAAAATTTCTTATGCTGCATAAATTGAGCGGTAATATCTAGCAGGGTTAATACTGAACCGTTGTAACCTGGATGAATTGCAATATTATCGGTCGTTGTATTGCCCGTATCGGCAGCACTTTGATTAAGAAAAGCCGCATCAGACTCGGTATTTTCTTCAGTGCCTGCATCAAGGACTTGTGAGCCCCAGACAATAAAAGACATGGGGCCCATAAAATCACCATTCTCATTAAATAGTTGGTGCCCTGTTGCTTCATCATTTGCCACAAAGGCATCGTTTGAGGGAATAACCATTGTGGCATAGCTAAAATACTTTTGTGTGCTACCATCCACATCAAACACCATGGTTGAGACACTGCCTGGTTCAAAAACGGGTGCTCCTGCAAAGCCTTCGGGATTAAATATCACGCCATCTTGCCCCAAAGCCGACTCACTAGCAAATACCTCTCTTAACGGCCCTGGGTTGCCGTCTTCGGCAATTCTTTCTATGCCTTGTGACGCCATATCACCGAGAGTGTAACTGTCAAAATTGCCATCGTGAAAACCAACCCATAATGGCGTTAGAAAAACCCCACCAGGCTCTGCTAAATTTTCCACTTTGACTCTTAACTCAACGGATTGAGTCGAAATAACTGCAGTTAAAATAAGCGATGCAATTATTCGCTTAATTAATGTATTTTTATTCATGCTAACCTCTATTTTTAAATGAAAGGTTATTGCACCAATAATTTCTCACATAAATATCATCAAATAGTCACAAATTTATAACAATTACATGAAAGCTCTGTAACTACACAAGCTCCCTCACTACCGCGAAGACGGGAATGACAACGGAGGTGAGTAGAGACAAATTGCTATTAAAAAGATTTTTTGGCAGCCATCAATTTAACTCCGCGATACCACGATTTGACTTCATGAATGCGTGCATCTTGCGGGTACTTTTCTAAAATAAGATTAAGTAATTCTATCGACTTTTCTCGTGTGGCTTTATCATTATAAAGAGTCTTTGCCAGTAAGAAATAATTGGGAACAATATCGGCATGATAAGGGTATTTGTTATGAAAGTCTTTTATCAATGTCGGAATATATTTCGGCTTATTTGCAACAATTGCGTATTCGACTAATGATTTCACATCCTCTGGAGAGGTTTCAACATAATCCTTGCCTGCATCTAAATGACTGATAACTAAGTTTAGTGCCTTGCTATCCAAACCATCACGCAATCGTCGGTGAATTTTTTCGGCGACCTCTAAATTGCTTGGGCTATAAAGCTTCATATCCATGGCTTTTTTAGCAAGTTCCTTTAATGCTAACGAGTTATCGCCTTCTTTTTGCAACTCTATAATAACAGCCAAAGCTCGCTCGGCGTCATCATCAGCCAATAAACTTTTGATGTTTTCGTGAATGGGATTGGTTTTAATCACATTAATGGCAATATTATCGTCCTCAAGCGCATCAATACCAATACTTTTTAAATCTAAAGCGTTTCTGTTTTGAAACAAAATATAACCCATAATGTGAAAATTGAGTATGAGTAAAGCAAATTCTATAAAAGCAGAAACCATTCCATTAATAAAAACGGGCAAATGATGAAAGAGAAATGGATTAATTATACGCTCATGTAGCATGATGGTTGCCAACCAAAACGCGACAAACAAAAAGTAAGAAATATTCATTGTCTTTATCATAAAAAACAACTTAATCGGATTAAATGCCACTTTTAAAGAATTGCTTAATGCCAAACTCATGTAAATAGCTGGGGTGATAAAGGCACTTAACGCTAAAAAATAAAACTGGATGTTGGCACTGTAACCCTTGGATTTCAGCCCGATTAACACCACTTCAATCAACACAGCAATGACCGCGACTTTTATCGCAACGGCATTGGTGACCAAGTAATTTTCTCGCACCATGGGTGACATATGACCACTGGCTGTATCTGCTAAGACATCAAAGGCTAACTTGTACACCATCATCATGACAATAATATAGATAAAGCCAAATGCCAAAATCGAAAATGGCAAAAAAACATAAGTTGCAGAAAAAATAGCAATCATCGGTAAGACTTGACCACCAAATACGTACTTAATAAAATGATGCAAGTTGAAAATAAATAATTTTCGGGTATTGATGATGGTTGCTTTATTTTCCATAATTTGATTGCACAAAATCATCCATAATGGTTAAAAATTCATCCGCGATATTTTCACCGCGTAAGGTTTGTGTCTTTTTTCCCTGAATAAATATCGGAGCCGATGGTGCTTCACCTGTTCCTGGCAGTGAAATACCAATATCGGCGTGTTTGCTTTCACCTGGACCATTAACAATACATCCCATAACAGCAACACTCATGTCTTCTACCCCTGGGTATTTTATGCGCCATTCTGGCATTTTTTGTCGAATAAAAGCGGTGGTTTTTTGTGCCAACTCCTGAAAGAAAGAACTGGTAGTGCGCCCACAACCAGGGCACGCCGTTACCATCGGTGCAAAAGATTTAAGCCCCATGGATTGCAACAATTCTTGAGCAACAATGACTTCTTCTGTGCGAGATTGACCCGGCTCTGGTGTCAATGAGATTCTGATAGTATCGCCAATACCAATTTGCAACAAAATACTCAAAGCGGCAGTTGATGCGACAATGCCTTTGGAACCCATACCCGCTTCAGTCAATCCCAAATGCAAAGGGTACGTGCAACGAGCAGCCAGAGATTTGTAGATATTCACTAAAGCTTGGACGGTACTGACTTTACAGGAAATAATTATTTTATCGGCAGCTAGTCCCAATTCTTGGGCTTGCTGCGCGCTGTTCAAAGCCGATAAAATCAATGCCTCTTCCATGACCTTATTTGCCTCTAAAGGTTCTGGCAATAAGCTGTTTTCATCCATCATCTTAGCAAGCAATTTTTGATCTAAACTGCCCCAGTTTGCACCTATTCTCACTGGCTTGTTGTATTTTTTGGCTATTTCGATAATTTCGGCAAATTGCGAATCTTTCTTTTTACCAAAACCGACATTGCCTGGGTTGATGCGGTATTTAGCTAATTTTCTGGCACATTCTGGGTATTTGGTGAGTAAAGTGTGTCCGTTGTAATGGAAGTCTCCAATTACAGGAACCGTGCATCCTGCGGCACCCAAACGGTCAATTATCTCTGGCACTGCGGCAGCGGCTTCTTCTTTATCAACGGTAATGCGCACCATTTTTGAGCCTGCTTGCCACAATTGATAAATCTGTTCAACTGTTTTTTTCACATCCGAAGTATCGGTATTGGTCATGGATTGCACAATAATTTCACCTGAACCTATCCAGCAATCACCGACTTGCACTGGCACACGTTTTAACAATTTATCAGTCATAATATTTTTGTACGAATTTGAGAAAAATTAACGGCTCCAATTATACGCCGAGAAAGCATAATTGACACGGATTTATTTTCGCCTTTAAGCATGAGAAATAAATACCCCGTCATTATCCAATAATCTTTTAATTCAACTTCAAATCGTTGTTTATCCTGCTCAATAACCCACTGATTTTCAGAATTTACTAATATTATTGAAGATTTATAGCGCTTAATTTTCTGCATTAAGAAATAAGAATACGCCAATAAAATAATTTCTGCAAGCAATGTAAACCACCAAGGCTGGTTCAAAAAAAGCACGATTAAAACGCAAATTGCAATGACTCCAAGACCAATTTTATTAACATCAAACCAATCCTTTGGATAAATAAACAGCATTAGTTTTTAAAACTAATCCGTTCAATAATGGATTTTAAATTTTGAGCTTTCGGCACTTCTTTTCCAATCAACCAATACCATAAAACCGTATCTTGGGCATTCAATAATTCATCAAAATCATTAATTTGATTATC
>JALSLV010000056.1 GCA_026988115.1 Lysobacterales bacterium
TGCTCTGTCTTAACTAATTTTATGATAGATAAAATCAAAAATCAACAATGGGATTGTTTTAGAGATTAAAGACTAGAACATGTGAAATTATGTATTTAAACTTGACAGGTCAAAACATATCAACCCCCGCATTTTTTTTCTGCTTTTTTGGGTTGTTCCTCTGAAGAATTAACATCAGATGCTAGGGCATCCTCTTGCGATTTGGCATTTATTTCGTCAGTACTGCCGCCGTCAGTTACTTTTTTAGCTTTCTTTGCTGTCGCTTTCTTCAAGTTATCACCGCACTTGCCCTCGCCGCATTTTTTTGGATCGCCTTTAACGGCCAATTTGATGGTGTGATTGTCTGTTTGTGCGAAAGGAGAATTGCTTGCATTGGCTTGAGCGATAAAGCCAAATGTTGCCAATGACAAGGTTAATAAAGTTGTTTTTAAAAGTTTCGTTTTATTTTGATTTGACATAATAATGTTCCTCAAAGTTAATAATAAGCGCAGAAATATTCAACGCTCATGCATCTAAACACAACAGATGTTAAGGCTTCGTTAGAATAAAGTTAAGAAATTGGTGAATGATAAGAACTGTGAACTAGAGTCGATAGTCCCAGTTGAACCAGAAAAAGTAGCAAACTGATAGTTAGCTACTTTTAAAATCAATCATGTTCAGCTACGTTTTGACTTTCGCATTATAACAGTATAGTAAACAGTGTGACCAATAGCTGCATCCATTGCATAAATATTTGTGTCAATCAAGTCATATCCATTTGATGAGAAATAATTTAATAAGTGTGCAATGGAATTAAACTCAACATTTTTACCATCTCGACCTCGGAATTTAGTATCCTTTGTCCTCCAAATGCTATTAAATTGACCAAAGTCAACGTGAACTTTTAACTTATTGCTCATGAATTTTGAATATGCTAAAACAGTAATGTAATCTGCTTCTATTTCAGCAAAAGGCACATCATTAACGGTTTGAGAAAAAACAGAAGTAGTTGAGAACAACAGAATCAAGATTAAATATTTCATATTTATTTAGTAGATTTAAAGTTTTTATAGTATATTTAATTCATTTATAAATCAAGAGAATCCTGTTCCATGAAATTATTATCTATTATTGTTAGCTTGTTACTTCCCGCTTATTTAGTTGCTGGAGGGACATTTAAAGTCCATAAAAAGGAGTCTTTTCAAGTAGCTGATTTAAAGGGAGATATTGAATTTATCGACTTAAAAGCCAAACTAAGTGGAAAGCTAACTGGAAAAATTAGAAATAATTCTTCTAATTATTATAAGTGGATTTGGTTTGATTTTGAAAGGTTTGACAAGGATAATATTAGAACTACTGTATCTAAATCATACCCTCAAATTCTATTTGAAGACATCGAACCTAATTCAATTAAAAAAATTAAAAATCTTTCACTTGGAGGTGTTAAATGGCTTAAAACTTATAATTTTGGAGAGGTGATTGCTCTTGAGTTTGATATTAAAAATTATATCAAACTAGCTCAAGAATTAGATGTGCCGATACTCATTAAATATCTTGGGATTAATAACAACAAAAGGTTATCACGAAATGAGATTGTTATTAATTGGATTAATACAAGTAAAAACCTAATTCAGAAAATTGAATATACTTTAGTTCCCCTAAATAAACTTGGTGAAACTATAGCAAATGAACCTTTATTGTCTTATGAGTTTCTAGATAGCAGTATATATGGAATTGAAACTAAGAATGCATGGAGGTCTTGGGATAATCAAAATGTTAGTTGTGTAAAAGTTTCCAATATTTTAATTTCGTATAAAAATGGTGCTACTAAAGACATTCAAGGCAGTGATTTACAAAAGATTCTTTATAAGCCTGAAAACAATCTATTTCCTAGCCAGTCAATCAGAATTGTTAATTGTATGAAGTTAATTTCTAAAAAGTAACTTTTAAATAACTTCCAACTTCGCAAATTTAGCTGCTAATATTTTAGTGCCGTGGTCAGCAAATTCGACCATGATTTGGGTGTAATCGCCTTGACCAGAGAGTTCGATGATGGTGCCCTCGCCAAAGATTTTGTGTGAGACTAAAACACCTGGTTGAAATTGGGCGTATGGTGAAGTCTCTTGATTAGCAAATAGGCTGCCACGCGGTGTGGTGAAGACATTGCCTTGGATTTGATTGACGAGCTTTTCGGGTACTTCGCGCAAGAATTTTGAGGGAGCACAACCTTGGGTACGACCTCTTATTCGGCGTGATGTCGCATAGGTCATAAATAACTTTTGTTCAGCACGGGTGATGCCAACGTAACATAGGCGGCGTTCTTCTTGCAGTTTTTCTGGGTCTTCCATGGAGTTTTGGTGGGGAAATAAACCTTGCTCTAACCCCACCAAAAAGACATAGGGAAATTCCAAACCTTTAGCCGAATGTAAAGTCATCAATTGCACGCAAGGCACATCCTTATCCGATGCTCGCTCTCCTGCTTCAAGTGAAACTTGTGCGAGGAAACTGGATAATGCTGTCATACCAATTTGGTCATCTTCTTGCGGTTTGACAAATGTTTCTGCCGCATTGAGTAGTTCATCTAAGTTTTCTAGGCGCGTTAAGGCTTTTTCGGGCGGTTCTTTTTGGTAATGCTCGCGCAAACCCGTGCGTTCTATCACATCATCAAATAAAGGGTTGAGTTGTTCTTTATCGTGGTTGTTGTCAAATTCATCAATCATATTGATAAACCCCGCCAAAGAACCAGCCGCACGGGCAGTTAATGAGTTGTTTTTCAATAAAATTTGGCAGGCAGAAAACAAACTGACTTGGTTGAGCATGGCGCAATTGCGAATTTGGTTGACGGTTTTATTGCCCAATCCTCGTGTGGGTGTATTGATAACGCGTTCAAAACCGACATCATCGTGGCGATTATTGATTAATCGCACATAGGCTAATACATCTTTGATTTCCATGCGTTCAAAAAAGCGTAAACCGCCATAAACTTTGTAAGCAATAGTGTGTTTGAGTAAGTTTTCTTCCAGCAAACGCGATTGCATATTGGAACGGTACAAAATAGCGATTTGGTCACCATCAATGCCCGAACCAATTAGGTTGTCAATTTCTTCTGCTACAAAAGCGGCTTCGTCGTATTCCGAATACGCTCCATAATATTGTATCAACTCGCCATCGCCTTGCTGTGACCACAACTCTTTACCTAATCTTTTAGCATTGTTTTTTATCACCGCATTAGCCGCGTGCAGAATATTATTGGTGGAGCGGTAGTTTTGTTCCAGTTTATATTGAATAGTGTTGGAAAATAAATCTTTAAAACCAATAATGTGGTCAATCTTAGCCCCACGCCAAGCATAAATGGATTGGTCATCATCGCCCACCACCATTATTTTGTTTTTTGTGCCTGCCAAAAGCCGAATAAAAGCCGATTGAATATCGTTGGTGTCTTGAAACTCATCGACTAAAATCGCCCCAAATCGCCCTTGGTAATGTTCTAGCAATGGCGGATTATTCAACAACAATTGATGCGTACACAACAACATTTCGGCAAAATCCACCAAACCACCACGGTTGCAATGGTCATCGTAGTGTTGGTAAATGTTGATTAAGGTCGAAGAGTTATCATCGCCAAAATCATCAATCTCATTAGCTCGAATGCCTTCATTCTTTTTACCGTTGATAAAACCCTGAACCATGCGCGGCTGCCATTGCTTTTCATCCAATTCCAAATCGGAAATAACCCGGCGAATCAAGCGGTATTGGTCTTCGGAATCCAGTATCTGAAAGTTTTTCGGTAACCCTGCCTCTTTGTGGTGCATGGTTAATAAACGCAAAGCAATCGAATGAAATGTGCCAATCCACATGCCACGAGCTGGCGTTTCCAACAATTCTGCCACCCGATTACGCATTTCTGCTGCTGCCTTATTGGTAAAAGTCACCGCCAAAATGGCATAAGGCGAAACCCCTTCGGCAGCCAACAACCACGCAATGCGATAAACCAGCACCCTTGTCTTGCCACTGCCAGCACCAGCTAGCACTAAGGAATGTTGGGCATCGGTTGTCACCGCTGCAGTTTGCGCTTCGTTAAGATTGATTAAAAGTTTGTGTGTGCTTAGCAAAATTTTGTTTTTAATTGTTAATCGTTGATTATAAATGAAAAGACTTAAACTTTGATTAATAATTCAAAATCTTTTTGTTTGATAAGGCGGTTTTCTCGATTCTTGCAATTTTAGTTAATATATGTACAATGTACGTATGAAAGAATTAAAATTTGAATGGGATGTCAATAAAGATAAAACCAATACCAAAAAGCATGGCATCACTTTTGATGAAGCACGGACGGTGTTTTTTGATGAACATGCTATTGATTTTTATGACCCTGAACATTCTGATGTTGAAGACAGGTTTATTTTATTGGGAAACAGTTTCAAATTAAATACCGTTGTTGTATGCCATTGCTTTCGGGAAAATGAAACAAAAGTACGAATCATCTCAGCAAGAAAAGCAAACAAACAAGAACAAAAAGCTTATTGGAAGTATCTATTATGAAAGACAATTACGATTTTGAAAACATGAAAGGGCGTAAAAACCCTTATACAAAATACTTAAAACAACCCGTCACAATGCGTTTAGACTGCGATTCAGTCGAATACTTTAAGTCACTCGCCAAAGAAACAGGTGTTCCCTATCAAACATTAATCAATCTGTATTTACGTGATTGCACAATTAATCACCGTAAATTACGAATGGAATGGGCTTCTTGATTTAAAAATTCATCAAAGCTGCTTTTTAATGAAGTTGCATTTGTTAATTATTTATCTATTAAATGAGGCTGGTAACCATCGGGCAACTTAAAGGAGAGAGTTTGAGATACTCTTATTTGAATAGCTTTTTGTTTTTTAATTGCAGGGGCAAACTTATATTTCAAGATGGCTCTTAATGCTTCTCTATCAAATGTTTTTTCTGGATTGGATGAAACGACTACTGGGTTAATAACTGTGCCAGTTGTAGTGATGGTAAACTCTAAAGTCACTTTTCCTTCTATGCCTTGCTCTGCAGCAGCTCTTGGATAATTAGGAGCAACTGTAACAATAGCAATTGGACCTCTGTCTTTGACTTTTCTCTTGGCAAGTAAAGGGTTCGTACAAAATATAAGTGTAAATATGACTATAATTTTTAACAAAGCATTCATCAATATTCGTTAATATAAAAATTTCATTATACATTTGACAAGTGATAATTGAAAATTAAAGTAAACATCGTATTAAATGAGTTTTTAGTTAAAATGTAATAACAGGTGGGATAGATTGTATTATTCTCAATATCCCTCGTACATTAGCTGCTTGAATTTTACGTCTTTTCCCATCAGCTGCTGTCATAGCAACCGGGGTACAGATTGTACCCCAGTTGGAGTTTAGTTCAGAATTTCTGGTACGCATTTTTTTGATGTATTGTTTTACATCAGAACTTTCAGATAGAATTTGAACAACATCTTGAACTGAAAAAAGCCATGCTTCGCTTTCTTCATCCCAATGCGTTCTTACATTTTGACCTTGAAATAGTTTTATCTTTTTATCTTTACTCATTTTGGTTAAGTCCTTTTTATAATAGTATTCAAGTATAACATTATGACTTATTAAAATCGAGAGTTTATGATTGACTAGGTTTAATGGTAAACTATCCACTTTCGTAATTAATGTTTTATTATGTATGCCATTATTGTAGCTGCTGGCAGTGGGCAGCGATTTGCTTCAGACACGCCGAAACAGTTTTTAGAAATTGCAGGGAAATTGGCAATTCAGCACAGTATTGATGCTTTTGATGCTTTAGATAGTATTGAGGGTATTGTCTTGGTTATGCCAAAAAATCAAGAGTTGTGGCACGATATTGAACTAAAATCGACTAAGCCTTTGATGTACACCACAGGTGGCTCAAGCCGTCGGCAATCGGTTCTGTATGGTTTGAAAATTATTGAACCGATGATTGACGACACCACATGGATTCTTGTGCATGATGCGGCACGAGTCTGTATCACAAGTTATGACATTTCTAAGTTAATTAACCAGTGCAATACCCAAAATCAAGGTGGGTTATTGGTTAAAGCCATTAATGATACGATTAAATATTCTGATGATGGAAAGCACAGCAAAAAAACCATTTCGCGCGATAAATTACGCGCTGCCTTAACACCGCAAATGTTTCCCTTTAGGCAATTGGTTGATGTGTTGGAAAATGCCGATGCCAAGACCACAACCGATGAAGCTTCTGCTTTTGAACAAGCTGGGATTATGCCTTTAATGGTTAAAGGACGCAGTGATAACATTAAAATCACGCACGTTGAGGACTTTTTATTGGCAGAATTTATTCTCAAGAGGCAAAAACCATGACCATTCGAATAGGCACAGGCTTTGATGTGCATGCTTTTTGTGCTGGTGATTTTATCACCCTTGGTGGCATTCAAATTCCATTTACTCAAGCCTTTGCTGCACACTCCGATGGTGATGTGCTGATACATGCACTGGTTGATGCCTTGCTTGGGGCTTTGGCTTTGGGTGATATTGGTCAGCATTTCCCACCTAATGACAACAGGTGGAAAAATTGCGATAGCTCGGTATTTTTAAAACACGCTATGGATTTAATTAGCGAACAAGGCTATCGTGTTAATAATATTGATTGCACAATAATTTGTGAACAACCCAAAATGCAGCCGCATATTGTGGCAATGCGTGAAAAATTAGCCGCAGTCATGAACCTCAAAACGAATCAAATTAGCATTAAAGCCACAACCACCGAAAAACTTGGATTTTGTGGGCGTGGCGAAGGTGTTGCCGTGCAGTGTTCATGTCTTTTATCAACCAATTAAAAAACGACGTATGAAATTATTAATTATTTTACTCTTATCTCACTCTGTTTTTGCAGAGGACTATTTTCTCAACCTTAAAGGCACACCGACCCAAGGTGGACTCATTATTGCACAAACAGCACCATCGGCTCTTGTTACCGTTAATGGCAAAAAAACCTTAACCAACAAAGATGACTATTTTATGTTTGGTTTTGGTCGATTTGATGACAAGCCCGTAAATCTGGCAATAACCATTGACAACATCACTTATAAATCTAGCATTTCGCCAACATTACGTAAATTCCCAACTGAAGTAATTAATGGTTTACCTAAAAATAAGGTTAACCCGCCGGCAAAAGTGTACGCTCAAATTAAGGCGGACAATATTTTGGTCGCAAAAGCGCGTTCTTATGTGGATAAACGCGATGACTTTTTGCAAAAATTTATTTGGCCAGCAGATGGAAGAGTCAGTGGTATTTATGGTTCTCGCCGTATTTTAAATGGGCAAGCCAAACGCCCCCATTATGGAATGGACATTGCCAACAAGACTGGCACAAAAGTTGTTGCGCCAATCGCAGGAATCGTAAGACTTGCCCAAACGGGCATGTATTATACCGGTGGTACCATAATTATTGACCATGGTTATGGGTTGACAACAACATTTATGCATTTATCACAGGTCAACGTGGAAGTGGGATCACACGTGTCTCAAGGTGAAAAAATAGGAGAAATCGGCATGACAGGACGAGCCACGGGTCCGCATCTGGATTGGCGCATTAATCTGGGCAAAACCCGATTAGATCCACAATTGGTTATTTCTGCTAAAAAATAATTCCCAACGTCTTTTTAGGGTTATAATGCTGTTTTGAATTTTTATTAATAACCATGTCAAGCCATATCATCGAACAAAAAAACAATCCCTCTGTAAGCATTGAACCGATACAATCTCATTATTTTGATCAGTGGTTATCTCAACAAAGACAAGATATTAAAAATCTTGTTTCTACTTTTGACTTTAACAACAAAATTGGCAGTCATTTATGTGTTTTAGATCAGCACAGAAACCTTGAACACGTTTTTTGTGTTATTGGCACTGCTAAGAATCCTCATGATTTTAGTCGATTACCTAAAGAATTGCCCTTGGGTTACTATTTAATTGATTCTGATGATAATGAATTGGTAAGTGCAGCCATTGTCGGCTGGGGACTTGGATCATATGCCTTTGATCGATACAAAAAACAAAAACCTTGTGCAATATTAACAGTCAACAACTTAGTCAATCACCAAAGGGCTATGGAAACGGTGAATGCAACAAAATTGGTTAGAGATTTAATCAACACACCTGCAGATGACATGGGACCAACAGAGCTTGCCATTGCCTCTGCCAGTATTGCCGAACAAAACAATGCCAGTTACCAAGAAATTGTCGGTGAAGACTTATTGCAACAAAATTTTCCTGCCATTCACTTGGTTGGGCGCGCCTCATTTAAAGCACCACGCTTAATTGAGCTCAATTGGGGGAAAGCCACTGACCCTTTGATTTGTCTTGTTGGCAAAGGCGTTTGCTTTGACACTGGTGGTAACAATGTCAAACCAGCCAACTCGATGCGTAACATGAAAAAAGACATGGGTGGTGCGGCTCATGTATTGGGATTAGCGCAAATGATTATGCGTTTGAACTTGCCAGTGCGTTTAAAAGTACTTATATCTGCGGTTGAAAATGCTATCGCTGGTAATGCGCACAGGCAAGGCGATATTGTTACAACGCGTAAAGGTTTAACGGTTGAAATTGGTCATACGGATGCAGAAGGTCGTATGGTTTTATCCGATGCTTTAACTTATGCATCTGAGTTTAATCCTGAGCTTATTGTGGATTTTGCCACACTAACTGGTGCAGCTCGAGTTGCCTTAGGTGCAGATTTGCCACCAGTGTTCAGCAATGAAAATGATTTTAATACCGAAATAATGGCATGCAGCAATGAGGTTTTTGATCCACTGTGGTCTATGCCACTGTACCAACCCTACAAAAAACAAATTGTGCCTGATATTGCTGATTTACGCAATACGGGTTCTGTGCCAATGGGGGGATGCATTACCGCTGCATTATTTTTGCAAGAATTTGTTGGTGAGAATATTCCGTGGGTACACATTGATACCTTTGGTTGGTCAAACGGTCGAGCAGGTCACCCAAAAGGTGGCGATGCACTCGGCATGAGTGCCATGTTTAATTGGATAAGTAAGCGATTTGGAGCATAAAGTAATGAGCGAAGATTTTGAAATAAAAAAACTGCATTTTGGAAAAGGCGAACACCCTGCACAAATTTTGGGGCATTTTGCCAACCGTCATGGATTGATAACAGGGGCAACAGGAACAGGAAAAACAGTGACTGTTCAAGTGCTGGCTGAAAACTTTTCCTTACTTGGGGTACCAGTCTTTGTTACCGATGTGAAAGGCGATGTTTCAGGGCTGTCTCAAGCAGGTAAAGCAAAAGACAAGTTGATTGCTCGCGCAGAAAAGTTGGATGTAAAAGATTATAAATTTGAAGGTTCGCCGACTGTCTTTTGGGATATTTACCGCAAATACGGGCATCCTGTTCGCACAACTATTGCGGAACTTGGTCCGATGTTATTGGGTCGTTTTTTGGAATTATCCGATGTGCAAGAAGGGGTATTAAATGTTGGCTTTAAATTAGCCGGAGAAGAAAAACTGGCTTTACTTGATTTAGAAGACTTGCAACAATTACTCACTTACATGAGTGATAACCACAAAACAATTTCAGCCAAGTATGGACGAGTCACCAGCGCATCCATTGGTGCTATCCAACGCCGTTTACTTAAATTAGAACAACAAGGGGTGGAAAATTTATTAGGAGAACCCGCTTTAGAGTTATCCGATTTAATGAAACAAGACTTATCAGGGCGTGGAATTATCAACATTATGGATTCACGCGATTTAATCCAGAACCCACAAATGTACGCCACTTTTATGTTGTGGCTTATGACAGAATTATTTGAGTCTTTGCCTGAAGTGGGTGACCAACAACTGCCCAAATTAATTTTGTTCTTTGACGAAGCCCATTTGATTTTTGATGAAGCACCGCGAGAATTATTGCGAAAAGTTGAACAAGTTGCGCGCTTGGTGCGTTCAAAAGGAGTGGGTATTTATTTTTGCACCCAATCACCAGGTGATATTCCTGAATCTATTTTAGGACAATTGGCAAACAAGGTTCAACACGCTTTGCGTTCTTATACACCCAAAGATAAAAAAATCATCAAAGCCGCGGCAGAAAGTTTTCGACCCAATCCTAAGTTTAAAACTGAAGATGTTATTACCCAATTAGGTGTTGGCGAAGCTTTAGTTTCGACACTCAATGAAGAGGGTGCTCCAAGTATTGTAGACAAAGTTAAAATCGCTCCTCCGCGTTGCCGCATGGGCCCAGCTACTGATAGCGAGCGCAAAAAGGTGATGTCACGTTCACCTATTGGCAGTAAATACGATAAAGATTTGGATAAGGAATCAGCTGCCGAAAAATTACAAGCCAGACAAGAACAAATTAACAAACAAAAAGAGCAAGCCGAACGTGCGCTGGAAATAGAAAAAGCCAACAAAAAAAGAACATCAGGCAGAAGAAAGCAAACTGTTTGGGAAGCTGCGGGTAAGACGGTAGCGAGAAAATTTGGAACTAAAATTGTTAATGCTATTTGGAAAAGTCTTTTTGGCGGCAGAAGGTAAAGAAATGTTACATTAGCACTAAAGCTGAATTTTTCTTGATTTTTTATGGTATTATTCGTCTTCTATAATAATAATACATGGTAAAAAGCTAATGGCAAAAGGCACTTCTCTTCAAGACCCGTTTTTAAATGCTCTTAGAAAGGACAGAATTCCCGTTTCAATATTTTTAATCAACGGCATAAAATTACAAGGCACAATAGAATCATTTGATCAGTTTGTCATTGTTCTAAATAACAACATCAATCAAATGGTATATAAACACGCAGTATCAACGATTGTTCCTTCGAAGCATGTCAATACTCAAGAGTTTGAAAAGAACGATTAATCTAAAATTAAAGTTGTAATGCTAAAGCCATGTTTTATAATATGGCTTTACATAAACAAAACTACTTTTGCTAGATCAAGAACGCAGTAAAAAAGGAAGCCAAGCCATCCTTGTTTGCCCTATCACTGGCAGTGGGCATAAAGAAAAAATCTCCGAATTTTCTGAACTCGCTTTATCGGCTGGTGCAAACATACTCGAAGTAATCACAACGGCACGAAAATTTCCTGAACCTAAGTTTTATATTGGCTCTGGTAATGCAGATATGATTACCCAAAAAGTGGAGCAATTAGAAGCAGACTTGGTATTAGTGGATGTTGTCTTATCACCCGTTCAACAAAGAAACCTTGAGAAACTTTGCCAAGCACAAGTGCTGGATAGAACGTCTCTGATTTTAGACATATTTTCCCAACGCGCCCGTTCGTATGAAGGCATGCTGCAAGTTGAATTAGCACAACTTAAATATTTGTCGACTCGATTGGTTCGTGGTTGGACTCACTTGGAGCGGCAAAAAGGCGGTATCGGTATGCGAGGACCAGGTGAAACACAACTCGAAACCGATAGAAGGTTGGTGGCAATTCGTGTAAAAAAACTCAACAAACGCCTTGATAAGGTCATAAAACAGCGTGAACAAGGTCGAAATTCCCGCAAACAAAATGGCACCAAGATGATCGCTTTCGTTGGTTATACCAATGCAGGAAAGTCTACCTTGTTTAATCGCCTAACCGATGCCAAAGTTTATGCTGCTGACCAACTCTTTGCTACATTGGATCCAACGGTTAGAAAACTTCCCAATATTGCAGGCAATGAAGTGGTGGCAAGTGATACGGTAGGATTTGTTCGAGATTTACCGCACGATTTGGTGGCAGCATTCCAAGCAACGTTAAAAGAGGCCATTGAGGCTGATTTGCTTATTCATGTCATCGATTGCAATAATCCTGAACAAGACGAACACATTAATGAAGTCAATTCTGTACTAAAACAAATTAAAGCTGATAAAATACCCGTCATTGAAGTTTATAATAAAATTGACTTAGCGCACGTTTCGGCAAAAACAAAGTGCGATGAAAAGTCTCTTATGTCACAATGTTGGCTTTCTGCGGTTACGGGTGAAGGCATAGAAAACCTCATCAAAGGCATTGAAGAACGCTTCAATCGTACCCATGTTACAAAAAATATTGTTTTACCAGCGCACTTAGGAAAGCTTCGTGCTTTGTTTTACCACTATGACGGTATTCGCGAAGAACAATTTAACCAAGACAATAGCTGGTCTTTAACTATTGAGTTGCCTCCTGAAACATGGAATAGCTTGGCAGCTCGAAATGATGAATGTGGTGAATTTATCCACGCACTACTTTAAACTGGAGTAATTTATGGCCTGGAACAAACCTGGCGGAAATGATAATGAATCAAACAATAATGATTCAGATGAAAACAAAAAACCGAACAATCCTTGGGGTTCTGGTGGCAATCAACCACCTGATTTAGAAAAACTCATCACGGACTTCTTTAAAAACATTAAGAAATCATTAGGCATGGGAGGCAATGCACCGGCACAGAAACAACCCGAGTCCAATGTTCTGCTTCCTGTTGTTTTGCTTGCACTTGCGGTGGTTGTTTATGCTTTGTTTACTTCTGCCCACAAAATTGAGGAAGCCGAACGGGGAGTGGTACTCACTTTTGGAAAATACACCAGCACCATGGAACCAGGTCTTAGATTTACTTGGCCAAAACCCATTTCTGAGGTCTATAAAGTTAATGTTAAAAACCTCTTTTCAACCGATGAATCAGGCGAAATGTTAACAGAAGATAAAAATCTGGTTTATTTAGATTTCTCCATTCAATACCGCATCAAAAAAGAGGAAGTTGAGAACTACCTCTTTATGTTAGAAGATCCGCATGCAACGGTTAAGCACGCTGCCGAAAGTGCGGTAAGACAAGTGGTTGGCACCAATACTATGGATCATTTGCTTAACGAATCACGTGAAATTGCCAGTCGCGATATTGTTGATGTCTTGCAAAAAATGATGGACTCTTATAAATCCGGCATACAAATCACCAACTTCAACTTCAAAGAAGTTCACCCACCCTCAAAAGTAAAAGATGCCTTTGATGATGTGGTCAAAGCACGCGAGGATGCAAAAACATATATCAATGAAGCCAACAAATACAAGCGTCAACGAGTTCCATTAGCCGAGGGTAACGTGTTAAAAATAAGACAAGATGCCGAAGCCTATAAAGAAGCCACTATCGCTAAGGCAGAAGGTGAGGCGCAAAAATTCAATTTGATTAGGCAACAATACGAACTGGCACCTGATGTAACCAAAGAACGTTTGTATTTAGAAACAATGGAGAAAGTTTTGGCAAATACTTCGAAAGTCCTTATTGATTCTGAAAACAGCAATAACATGATGTATTTACCCTTGGATCAAATGATGAAGAAAAAGCAAGAGCCTGTTTATATGGGCACAACAACAATTACAGCACCACCACAAAATACGACATCATACCAACGTAATGACCGCACATCCACTCCGCGTGTTGGCAGAGGAGGGCAATAATCATGAACAATAAATTACCCTTGCTGCTTATTATATTAGTCCTAACACTTATTGGATTTAAAGTTTTTACCTTTACCGTTAATGAAAAGGAACTGGCAATAAAACTCAAAATTGGTAAAGTGGTTAAGTCCGATTACACACCAGGGCTTCATTTGATGGTTCCGGGTTTGAATATCATCAAAAAATTTGATTCACGCATTCAAACCATGGATAACCGCCCAGCACCCGTGTTAAATACAGACAAAGAATATTTGGATGTGGATTATTTTGTGAAATGGCGCATAAAAGATGTAGTAACTTACTACACAACCTTTAATGGTGATAAAGTTTCTGCCGAGAGTCGTTTAAGTGACGTTATAAAAAATGCTTTGTCAGAAGAATTTTCACACAGAACATTGCAGCAAGTGATATCGACACAGCGCACTGAAATCATGCAAACCCTGAAAGAAAAAGCCACACCAATAGCCGAAAATTTTGGCATGGAAGTGGTTGATGTCCGCATTAAGCGCATTAATCTTAGTAAGACAGTAAGTAGTTCTGTCTTTGAACGCATGATATCAGAACGTGAGGCCGAGGCAGCAGAACACCGTTCCAACGGTCAAAAAGAAGCGGTAAACATTAAAGCTAACACAGACAAGCAAGTGCGAATCTTATTAGCTGATGCGACCAGAGATGCGGCAAAAGTTAAGGGTCAAGGTGATGCACAAGCCACACGCATTTATGCAGGTGCTTACACACGCAACAAAGAACTTTACTCTTTCTTACGTTCTTTAGAAGCCTATGAGAAAAGTTTTAATGGTTCAGATAGTATGATGGTTTTAGATCCAAATTCTGACTTTTTTAAGCACTTTAACAAAAAATAAAATGAAAAAAAATGTAGTGGTATTAGGGACTCAATGGGGCGATGAAGGCAAAGGCAAAATCGTTGACTTATTAACCGACAAAGCCGATGCAGTGGTGCGTTTTCAAGGCGGGCACAATGCAGGACATACACTGATTATTAACGGCCACAAGACTGTTTTACACCTCGTTCCATCTGGAATTTTACGTGAAGGCGTGGATTGTTATATCGGTAATGGTGTTGTGGTTGCACCCAATGCCTTACTTGAAGAAATTAAACAACTCGAGACTGCAGGTGTTGATGTAAAATCTCGCTTGAAAATCTCACGCGCAGCACCTGTGATTATGCCTTATCACATTATCCTTGACCAACAACGAGAAATTGCCAAAGGCGGCAAAGCCATCGGAACAACAGGGCGTGGCATTGGGCCAGCTTACGAAGACAAAGTGGCTCGACGAGGCATTCGATTTGGTGATTTGTTTGAACCCGAACGCCTCAAAGAAAAATTAAGCGAAACCTTGTCTTACCACAATTTTGTTATTGAACACTATTTCAATCAATCACCATTAGATTTTGATGAAGTTTACGCTCAAGCGTTAAATTATGGTGAACAACTCAAAATGACCAGTGCAGATGTCACAGCCGATTTACATAACTTACAAGAACAAGGCAAATCTATATTGCTTGAAGGGGCTCAAGGTTCATTACTTGACATAGACCACGGCACCTACCCTTTTGTGACTTCGTCCAATACCACCGCGGGAGCAGCATCAACTGGCACAGGACTTGGCGTAACAGACATAAATTATGTTTTAGGTATCACCAAAGCTTATACCACTCGCGTGGGCTCAGGGCCTTTCCCCACAGAGCTATTTGATGATGATGGGACAATGCTGGCTAAAAACGGTGTTGAATTTGGCGCAACAACAGGTCGACCAAGGCGATGTGGTTGGTTAGACTTGGTTGCACTTAAACGTGCAATTCAAATGAATGGGGTGACAGGAATATGCGTCACCAAACTCGATGTACTCGACACATTTGAACAAATCAAAGTCTGCACCGCCTATAAAGTGGGTGATAAAGAATTTAATCATTTTCCTGCCTCAGCCGAAGCTTGGGAAAATATCCAGCCCGTTTATGAATGCCTTGAAGGCTGGATGAGTCAAACCAAAGGCATGACAGACATTGCAAAATTACCACCTCAAGCACAAAAGTTAATTGATAAAATCGAAAATTACACAGGCTGCCCTGTTCACATGATTTCAACAGGTCCAGATCGAAACGAAAATATTGTTATTCATAATCCTTTTGTATAATTCATTACTATTAACCCCGCGGTATTACGTCGCGGGGTTGATATGTTTTGACCTGTCAAGTTTAAATACATAATTTCACATGTTCTAGTCTTTAATCTCTAAAACAATCCCATTGTTGATTTTTGATTTTATCTATCATAAAATTAGTTAAGACA
>JALSLV010000057.1 GCA_026988115.1 Lysobacterales bacterium
CTGTTAGTTGATTGAATTTTATCTAACAAGGCGAGTTTTTAAAAGCCTGCCACACTCATTGTTCCGCTACGCTCCACAATGAGTGTGGCAATTATTTAACAATAACGTTGTGAAACTATACAGTTACTTGATAATATCCATGTATTATTAACTTTTTTCAACACTTCACTAGTATGAGACTTATTTTCCCATATAATTCCATTTTTTGAAAATAAGACTAGCTTCCCATCATTTCGTCGAACAAAAACACTATCATCTCCATTAACTTTAAAAACACCCATTAATTGCTTATTATATGTATGGTTCCACCCTTTACCTAAAACCATATCCGAAGGCTTTCCACTTGTTTGTAAAGCTGTTGAAGCACTATAATATAAAGAAAAATCATAGAATTCATTTAATAAATCTATGATTTCTCTATGAAATTCATTGCCAGTAGCAGTATTGATTTTAGCACCTGCATTAGCACCTCCTTCTGCGGGGCACTCGTCACCTTCTGGTACGTGCTTTTTTACACATGATTGATAATCATTTAGTGGAGGCACATCTCCCCATTCATAACCTTCTGGACATTCAATTTTTCTTCGTTCAAAGATGAACAGACTATCAGTGGATGTAATACAAGTTCCATCAATTAATCTATTATATTCAACTGTTAAATTCTTTGAACTGTAATATGCTCGTTCATATTTATACTTTGGATGATGATATATCACAGCGCATCCCCACCTTGACTCCCATAATGGGTAATCCTCTGGTGGAAAGCCATCATCTCCAACTACTGTTGGTGCAGGGCATCCATCATTGAAATTATAATAGTAATTCATTCCGGCACTTTCCGCAGCACCTACCGAATCAAAGTGCCATTGTTTAGTTTCACACCTATTATATCCATAATCCCACTCGCCAATTTCTAATCCAGTAACCAGCGGAGTTGATGCGGTGACTAAAAATACTTGTACCATTAGAAAACTTAGAAAATAACTCTTTGTCTTAGTAGTATTTAAACTTATCATTGATTCCATCTCTTTTATGTAATTAAGGTCAGTGCTGGACAGTAATTGCCCCTATCATCTTCGTCTTCTATACAAGCATTGTAGCCGTCGAAATGAGTTCTTGTAGGACAATCCAAGGTGTAAAATATTCCATAGTTATCGTTATAAAACTAAGTTACCAACTATAAATCTATTTGAATACTAATGAATAAACAGGTGTTAGTAACTTTTTACTTAGCAAACTCTAGCACAAAACAAAACAAAACAAAACAAAACAAAACAAAACAAAACAAAACAAAAAGACGATGTATTTGCAATAATTTAGTTCATTTTAGTTTTAAAAAAATCGATTTGATTACATTTTATGAAAGAAAAAAACAATGCCTGAATTTACATTAGAGACTGAATTTAATAGAAAATCAATGTATTTTTGAACACTATTAAAACGATGGGCATCGCCACATCCTACAAAGTTAGAGGGATATATACGGGAAAAAAAATGAAAATTAGTGGGTGTTCATTACCACTCAGAAGAGTTTGTGAAATAACTAAAAAATACAGCTGGAGGCGAGGTTTTAACCTCGCATATTACGTGCCAAAATGTAAAACAATTATAATATGCCAAGCTATAGGGTAATTCATTCTTTTAGCAAACAATATCATTTAAAACCTATGGGACTGAAGCCCCATCCCCAGTGAGTTGTTTTGCTATACCTGAACATGGTCAACGGAATTTATTTTTATGAAAGGCAACTGAACCCTGCCACGACACGATTTTATGCCGATTATTTACCAGCAGGCTCTTACAACATAAGTTATCATGGCTGTGCACTTAACTCCTGTTTAATACACTGTAAGTTTATTTTCTTTATATAATACAACAGGTTATAAAAAATTAAATAAATAAATGTTATTTTGGGTTGTTGACTTTAGTCAACGCTCTTAAAAGGTTGGCTAAAGCCAACAACCCTAATGAGTATAAATTATTTGTTCGGTACATTGAAAGTGTGAAACAGGAAAATAGTGCACAGCCATGTAAGCTATTATTCACAAGTCAGAAATGCAGGAACATTTATTGCCATGCCAGCCATTGTTGAAGAAATGTACGATGATGAAAACCGAGCAACGACAACCCAAAATCTTATAAAGATTTTAAAAGACTAGAAACCCATTATTTGCGAACTTTTAAACGCTGAGTGAGCTTTTTTGTATAATTTTAATGTGTTCTACGAGATATGAAAAGTCTCTTAAAGAGTATTTGACAAAATATACTCTATAATTCACAATACACATACTACAAATATATTTTATGGAGTTAACATGGCTCAATTACATTTTTATCTACCTGATGCCTTAGCTGAAAAAATCAAAACTAAAGCTAAAAATGCCCATTTATCTGTTTCTAAATACATGGCAGAACTAGCAAAAAAAGAGGTCGAACCACAATGGCCTGATGATTATTTTGAACTTTTTGGTTCGTGGCACGGAGAAGAGTTAAAAAGACCTGATTCGTTATCGTTTGAAGAAAGAGAAGGCTTTGAATGATGTTTTTACTGGACACTAATGCCTGCATTCACCTATTAAATGGTCGGCACACTTCAATTTTAGAAAATTTTAAGCGTGTCACGCCATCACAAATAGTCTTATGCAGTGTGGTAAAAGCTGAATTAATATATGGCGCAAGACACAGTTCTCAAGTTGAATCAAATTTACAACTTCTTAGGCGGTTTTTTGCCCCTTTAACTAGTCTGTCATTTGATGATAAGTCCGCAGAAGAATATGGAGTCATCAGAGCTGATTTAAGCACGCAGGGCAAGATTATTGGTCCTAATGATTTAATGATAGCATCAATTGCAAAAGCATTTGATGCAACTCTGGTTACAAATAACACTAATGAATTTTCACGCATAACAGGTTTAAGGCTGGTGGATTGGCAAGCCAGTTAAGCCTTTTGGATTTGACTTTACCAAACAGTCAACGAATCGAAATTTCAGTTCGCGAAGGAGTCCAAAAGAGACTCCACTACCCTATGGTTATTTAACTTTTTGGTTTTCGTTTTCTTGATTTTTTTCTATCGCCACCAAACTTTTTACCGCCGCGGTTATCATCACGCTTTTTACCAAAATTTTTAGAACCACGTCTTCGACCACCTTCTCGGCGTTTGCCACCTGATGGTGGTGAGATTGTTGCCTCTTGTCCTTCTTTGACAGGCTGTAGCTCACTGGCTTGACCGCATAAAAAGGCTGAAGCGAGTTGTTTCATCAATTGAGGTGGCATATCGGCAGGCAAATCAACGGTTGTGACATCATCAAATATTTCAATATGTCCGACGTAATCTTTATCAATATCGGCTTCATTGATTATCATGCCAACAATATTGCCTGGCTTGACGCCATTATTATAACCCACAGATACACAGTAACGCTGCATTTCCACATCAGGGTGTTTGTTGAGTGCTTGGGCCTGCGAAGTCAAAACTCTGGTTTCTGCAGGATCTCTTGGTGAGCGTGAGTCTTTAAAATCACCTGCATTGCGTGGGTTGCGTTTATTGCCTTGTTTGTCGTGGTCATAGACATGCTTTTCTTCTTTGAGCAGAATACCTTTTTCACCTTGTGCAATTTGCGCTAATGCCGCTGCAATTTGCATTGGGTCATTGTCTGTTTCACTTTGGAATTCACGAACCAATTGTTGATAAATACCTAAATCTTTACTGGCAATGGTATCTGCGATTTGGTCTTTAAATTTTTGCATGCGCTGAACATTTATGTCTGCAACCGATGGCATTTTCATTGGCTCAATGGGTTGTTTGGTTACCCTTTCTATCGAACGCAACATGCGTTGTTCGCGCCTTGAAACAAACAAAATTGCTTCACCCGATCGGCCTGCACGTCCTGTGCGACCAATTCTGTGCACGTAAGATTCTGGATCATAGGGGATATGGTAATTGATAACATGACTGATACGCTCAACATCCAAACCACGTCCAACCACATCCGTACCAATAAGGATGTCAATTTTGCCTGATTTTAAGTTATTAACTAATCGTTCTCTTTGGTTTTGTTGAATGTCACCATTTAAGGCTTCTGCGGCAAAACCACGTGCTTTTAATTTATCTGCCAATTCTTCGGTTGCTACTTTTGTACGCACAAAAATCAATACCGCATCAAAGTCTTCGGTTTCTAGCAATCGCGTTAAAGCATCCAATTTATGCAGCCCACTAACCATCCAATAACGCTGGTTTATATTTTTGGCCGTTGCCGTTTTATTCTTTATCTTAATGTCAAATGGGTTGTCCAAATGCCGGACTGCAACTTTTTTAACTTGTGCTGGCATGGTGGCAGAATACAAGGCAATTTGCCTGTCTTCTGGGGTTTGTTCTAATATCCAATCCACGTCATCAATAAAACCCATTCGCAACATTTCATCGGCTTCATCCAAAACCAAGGTACTTAACTGATCCACTTTTAAGGTTTTTCTGCGCATGTGATCCATCACTCGTCCAGGTGTTCCGACCACGACATGGACCCCACGACGTAAGGACTTTAATTGGGGTTCAAAACTCTGTCCTCCATAAATTGGTAAGACATGAAATCCTTTAATGTGTTTTGCATAAGTTTGAAATGCCTCTGCAACCTGAATCGCTAATTCGCGTGTTGGTGTTAAGACCAAAACTTGAACATGTTTTTTAGACATATCCAAATTAGACAAAACTGGCAAAGCAAAGGCAGCTGTTTTTCCTGTGCCTGTTTGTGCTTGCCCTAAGACATCACGACCTGACAATAACGCAGGAATACTTTCAGCCTGAATCGGGGATGGTTGTTCATAACCTGCATCTTTAATGGCTTGTAAAACGCTAGGCGCAAGATTGAGGTCATCGAATGTGACAGTTGATGGTGTGTTTGACATATTATTGAGCACTAGGCGTGAAAAGACGGCGTATTATACAGCAAAAGCTGTACAAATAAGCGTTTTACCTCTATCAACCATTGGTTTTAATGCTGTTATTTCATTATTTTTTCATTACTAGCCAAATCTCTGTTATTTTTTAAGTTTTAACATTCTTCAGGCAGCCATTGGAATCACCGATTATATTGCGTTTAGCCATAATAAATTAGACTAATTTTAGTTATTCTTGGAGCTTGTCCTAAAATAGAAGTCGTAGCATGAGAAAGCTGATTTGAAACATGTTTTTATCTAATTTAAAGTAAATAGCACGAGCATTTAACGATATTCATGTAAAAAGATACCCAAATTCAACCTTATCGTAATAGATTTTCTGTTCTAGGGAACGCTCATAGGAGCTTGTCCAAGAATAGGAACCGTAGCGAGGGAAAGGTAATTTGAGGCAAGTTTTTGCATGATTTGAGAAGAATAGTTGCCCTATTTGACGAGAATCAGGTGAATTGTGCCCAAATTCACCTTTCCGCAGTAGGTTATCTATTCTCGGACAGGCTCCTAGGTTACAATCTCGTTTCATTTACTGTATTTTATTAAAATTTATCATTGTTTAACCGGATTAACAAAAACAAAAAAACATTTGGCTTGGCTCAGTTTGGCTATTTACTGCTAATCGTTTTATTCCTCAACATAACAACTAATTGCTGGGCGACCTATTCGTCCGTTTATAATAAAGAACTTGAGCATTTGGTGCAAACCCAACCAAGACAAGTATTAAAAGTTGCAACAAAAAGCCTAAATAATGTCAACGATGACAAATCAAAACTTGTGGCTCTTTTTTATATAGCTGATGCTTATAATATGCTTAATAATTATTCAAAAATTGATGAATTTGCCAATCAAGGGCTTTTACTGGCACAACAAACAAACAATCAACGGTTTATCTTTGAGTTTACCTACTTTAAAATTTTTCAACTAGAACTGTCGGGTGATTATCACGGTGCATTTCAGCTTGCCAATACCAATGCTCAACGCGCAAAATCTCTTGCTGATGAACGCCTAATAGCGACGGCATTAACTGTTCGAGGGCAAATGTATTTAAATCTAGGCAATCATCAATTTGCCCTGCGAGATGTAGAAGAAGCCATTGAGATTTTCAAAAGGAACAACGACAACAAAAACATGAGTAATGCATTTAACACGCTTGCTATTATTTATGCAGATTTCAATGATTTTGAAAACAGCATTAAGTTTTATAAAGAGTCTCTCAAATCGACTACTGGAAAAAACTTTGATACCAGTACAATCTATTACAATCTAGGCTCTTCTTATATTGAATTAAATCAATACGACAAAGCATTAGAGTATTACCGCAAAACCATTGATGCGGCTTCTTTAGTCAATGACAACTACACAAAGACATTTGCAGAAAATGGCATTGCTGACATATATTTAAAAAAAGATAAATTTGATAAAGCCATTGCCTTATATTTAAAAACCTTAAAACTTTTTAGTCAGGACAATGATATTCAAATGTTATTCAATGTTAATTTATCACTTGCCCAAGCCTATATCGGCAAAAAAGATTTTGATAGAGCTAAAAAATATTTGTCTCGTTCAAAAAAATATTCTTCCACATTAAATATTGATTTTTCTCGATTAAATTTTCTAAAAATAAGGGAACGTTTCTACGAATCACAGCAGCTTTGGGACAAGGCCTATACTGCATTAAAAAAACGCATAAACCTAGAAAATACAATCTATCAAAGCAACAAAGAAAAACTTGTTGAAGAATTAAAAATAAAATACAACGCCCGTTTTGACCAAGAAAAAATGAAATTATTGCAACAACAAAATAATTTGCAAGAGAGTCTAATATTGCAAGGCAAAGAAAAAAACAATTATCTCGTTATTATCATTGGATTGGGCGCGCTGATATTTCTAGTCACTTTTATCGCTTTCTTAATTCAAAAGAAACAAAGAAAAAAGTTGTATATACTCTCCACAACAGACAGTTTAACCAATACCTATAACCGCCGTTATATTATCAGTTATTTGAAAGCCTTAATGTCAAAAAAACCCACAATCCAGGACTTCGCGATTGTTATGATTGATTTGGATTATTTTAAAAAAGTCAACGACACCTACGGTCATGAAATAGGTAATCAAGTTTTGAAACACTTTGCGAATACGGTGAAACAACACTTAGCAAAGGGTGAAATAATTGGACGAATTGGCGGCGAAGAATGGTTAGTAATATTAAATAATCAAAAAGATGAAGAAATTCGTCAAGTCCTAAAATCAATTAGAAAAAATTACCAACAAAATAAACCTGCATCAATTTCAAAAGATTGCCAATTAAATTTTAGCAGCGGAATTATACGCCAAGCCCACAACTACCCAAACTACGATCAAATTTTAAATGATGTTGATAAGGCTTTGTATAAAGCCAAAAACAGTGGCCGAGGAACGGATTGTTTTTATACCCCTGTTTTATGATTGAATTTAGTTCACAGCAGAAACAAGAGTTCATCGATTCACTGAATCAAATCATGCCCTATGGAAAATACAAGGGCAAACGTTTATACGAATTACCAGGACACTATTTAGCCTGGTTTAACCGACAAGGGTTTCCTGACAACAAATTGGGACGGCGCATGGCTTTGGTTTTTGAAATAGACCACAATGCACTTAAACCCCTGTTCAAAAAATATTTTATTTACGATTAACGTTATATCGAGACCTTTGCATGAATTCTGACATCAAACAAAAATTAATGATTGCTCTGGGGTGGTTTTTTGTCATCCTAGGAATAATTGGCGCTCTGTTACCCATTATGCCAACAACCGTGTTTTTAATCATTGCCTTAGGATTATTCTCCAAATCATCCCCTCGTTTTCATCAAATGCTACTGAATAACAAATTTGTTGGCAAAGACTTAAAACAATGGGAACAAAATAAAACCATGTCGCGTTCATCGAAAAAGAAAGCGACTTTTATCATCTTCTTGTCCTTTGGCGCATCCATCTTCATTCTGCATGGGCGAGTCGGGTTGCAACTGATGCTACTTTCCATTGCGTCGGTTTTACTTATAATTATTTGGCGAATAAAAGAGAGTTAATATGAAAAACTGCGTCATCCTAACCATGGATACTCTGGACGATTTTGTTGTTTACGATAGATTGTTAGATAAACCCTTGAATGCCTTAGGATGGAATGTTGAACACATCTCTTGGCACAAAAAAGACGTTAACTGGAATCAATTTGATGCCGCCATCATCCGTTCAACTTGGGATTATCAAGAAGACGCAGATGCTTTTATGCGAGTTTTAGAAGAAATTGAAAAATCCAAGGCTATTCTTTTTAATTCACTGGCTATTGTTCAGTGGAATATCAATAAAAATTATTTGCGTGAAGTGGAATCTAAAGGTGCAAAAATCATTCCGACCATTTGGCTTGAACGATTTAACTTTAACTCTGTGCAAAGCTATTTTGATCATTTTGAAACGGAACAAATCATTATAAAACCAACCATCAGCGCCAATTCCGACAATACCTTTTGGTTGAAAAAAGATTCATTCGATCAAAACAAGAACCTTCTAAAAACTTCTTTAGAAAACCGTCAATTAATGGTGCAACCTTTTGTCCCTGCTATTATTGAACAAGGAGAATATTCCTTATTCTATTTTGCTAATCAATACAGTCATTGCATTTTAAAAACCCCAAAACAAGGTGATTTTCGCGTTCAAGAAGAGCACGGTGGATTGTTAAAAAGCATAACGCCGTGTAATGAATTACTTACAGCTGCACAAAATGCCTTACAAACCATCCCAGAGAAAGTGCTCTATGCTCGTATTGACTTAGTGCAATACCAAGATGAATACCAGTTAATGGAAATTGAATTAATCGAACCCTCATTATACTTTAACCTGGATGAAAATGCAGCACCACGATTTGCTAAAGCCTTTGATGATTGGATGAAATAAAGCAAAATTATTCCTATTTAACTAAATATTAATGCCCGATTAGGTACAATTGATGCTAAGAGTTGATAGTGTACACTTATAGAGACCTTTGCTTAACTCTGGGATGATGGAAAAAAGAATGAAAAAAGCACCAATCAAGGCAAAAAATGAGTCAAATAGCTCGCTATTTATTCCTATCATCCATGATACTCACCCACATGCGTGGGCTAGCGTGAAAATCCTTTCCAGAAGGATTTTTGCGAATTTTTTAACGCAGAGTGGTGTTTTTTGCAACTTTTTAACACGTGCCATGAGTTATGCAAAGGTCTCTTATAGTGTTTAAAAGGGAATTTGGTGGAAATCCAGAGCTACCCCCGTAACGGTAATTGAGATAATTTTCATCAGCCCGATACCTGCCTGTTAATGTTATTTGATCAATCTTGCGGAGGGCAAGATTACACGGAGTCTTAAATGAAAAAAATAATAATAGTTTTAATCATGCTCACTAGCATGCAATCACAAGGGGTTAAAATAAGCGAAGATAGTACGGGACAAGTGCTGATTTTCCCTTATTACACGGTCAATAATGACTTTGATTCCTTACTTACAATCACCAACACGACACAACAAGCCAAGGCATTGCGGGTACGCTTTCGAGAAGCTGCTAATTCACGCGAAGTATTTACTTTCAATTTATACCTTGGTGCCAACGATGTTTGGGTAGCAGGCATAATTAAGACCGAAGATTCTGCTGTTAAGCTGATTACCCCAGATAATTCTTGTACTGTGCCTAATTTGCAAGACCAACAGAATCTATTTAGCAAAAGTCATTTTACCAATGACATGCTCGATGCTTATGGGGATAATGACAACCGCTTGTTTGAAGGGTTTATTGAAGTGATTGAAATGGGTGAATTAACAGGCGACAGTGCTCAAGCCACAGTTCTTGATTCTGGTGAAGTGCCACCAAGCGTTGATTGCTCTCGATTTACAAATGCTTGGGATATCAACCATGCGGGCAATTATTGGGTACAAGATGCAACCACTGACCTTTTGCCTCCAGCTGGTGGAATATCTGGCGATTTAACCTTAATCAACGTCCCAAAAGGTGTTGCGATGAATGCCAAGCCAACTGTTATTGATAGCTTTTCAAATGAAATTTTACATTTTAATCCCGAAAGTGATTCCCCTTCTTTAGCTGATGGCATGCTAAATTCACGTATTGTAGACAAGCAAGGACGGTCTTTTGATATCGCATGGGATAGTGGTATCAAGGCGCTGAGTTCAGTCTTAATGGTTTCATCATTTGCAAATGAATTCGAAATAAATTCAGATTTTGGTGCAAAAACCACTTGGATAACGACATTGCCAACCAAACAGTACTTTACAGATCCTCTGTATGCACAACAAGCACCTATTGCTCCATTTACACAAGCCTTAAATACTCAAATAAACTGTGAAAATTTTGAAAGCCCTGTATTTTATAGCAGAGAAACTCAATCGTATACTGGTGGCACTCCTTTGATTGGAGGAACTTTAACTCCACCACCAAGCCTATGTTTCTCCACAAACACATTGTCATTTGAAGGTTCTGCAACCAACTCTATTTTTTCATCTAATTTTAAAATAGAAAATATTTCAGAAACATTTACACCACTTTACTCTTCAGGTTGGATGCGTTTATCTTTTAACCAATCTATGGTGCAAAACAATACTAATCTAATGGGTTTACCAGTGATTGGCTTTTCAACACAAACATACCAAAATGGCACCTTAACCAATAGCACTTTAGCCAATTATGGTGTTATTTCTGAACACAAAAATTCACTTCAGATAACTCAATCGCCTACGCTACCTCAGGTAGTACCTTCAAAAATGAAGCTTAGTTCTGATGGAGCTGGACAAGTATTAATCTATCCTTATTACACAGTAAAAAATGGATTTGATTCTTTACTGTCTCTGGTAAATACAACTGATGATGTTAAAGCTGTGCGCATTAAATTTAGAGAAGGAAGTAATGCCAGAAATACATTGGATTTTAACATTTATCTGAGCCCCTATGATGTCTGGACTGCCGCATTAGTTCAAACTGACTCCACATTACCTGACCATATCGGCGAACCATCTGTAAAATTACTCACAAATGATTCGTCCTGTGTTGTGCCAAATTCTATTTCAACAGCAGGACATGAATTTCTGCCTTACGGTTATGAAATCCAATACGATGGCAAAGGTCGTTCACTTGCGCGCGTTCAAGAGGGTTTTATTGAGGTTATTGAAATGGGAAGCCTTACCGGTAGCGATGCAATTGCTGCCACACATATTGCAGGCATCCCTCCTTCATGTGAAGCATTGCAAACAAACTTTCAGCAGGATGGAAAATGGTTCTCCAACTCGAATCAAGACATTGATGCTCCCAATGGTGGTGGTGGTTTGTATGGTTCATTGAGTTTAATTAATGTTGCTAAAGGAATCGACATGAAATACGATGCCGTGGCTATTACTGGTTATAGTACTGAAGCTCAACACACTTCACAAGGTATGGAAATACCAAACTTAAGCAGTGGCAACAACAGCACAACAGTTATTAATGACAGCAGGTATGGCAATCCAATATCCACTACATGGAATTCGCCACTTGATGCTGTTTCTGCCTTGTTTATGCACGACACCACAAGTAATCAATACGACATTAACTCGTTTGCAGCAGCACAAACGGATTGGGTGATTATGTCACCGACTCGTCATTTTTATACCGATACACTTTATAACGCAGACAACCCAAGTGGTCCTTATGCCACGGGATTAGTCAGCAGTGATGATTACTGTCAGGAGTTTAGTTTCCACTCTTTTAACCGAGAGCAAAAATTAAACGTAGTCTTTGGACCAGTGCCAAGCCCTAATCCCCCAGGAAACTATGACCAAAAATTGTGTTATTCAATTAATGTGGGTTTTGCCGATAATAGCACTACATTTTTAGGTACAACAAGACAATCAATTTTTGATTCACAATTGTTGATTGAAGACTGGATAGTTTTTAATGGCACTGCACCAATGTATCATATGGAGGCAGATGAAGGTGTATTACGTATGAATCTTGATGATGGTGGATATATTGATGGTGTTGGAGCTGGAGACAATACCGAAAGCCATAGAATCCATGGTAAACCAATCATTAGCTTCACCGCACAAAAATACGTCAACGGCAAACTTGCCAATGACGTCTTAGCAAACTATTCCGTTATTAAAGAAGATACAACCACGAGAAAAATTGAGGTGGTTGCTCCTGCTCAATAACTAGAATTGCAATTGTTTCTTTAACAAAAGCTAAGAGTCATTTATAATTCATTTATGAATCGACTTTTGGCTTTTTTATTTCTCTTTTTATCTTCTCAATTATTTGCTCAAAATATTGATGAGCGATGGTATATTAATGTTAATGCTGGAATCATCATCCCTGATGATTCTTTGCAGTTTAATGATGCTGTTATCTATGATGTCCGAATGGGTAAAAGCATTAACAACAAATGGTCTTATGAAATTGAAGTATTTACAGATGAATATGATTTTGATATTGATTATGGTTTAAAACACCACGGAATTGGTATAAATTTTCTTGATATCAATCACGAGCCATTATGGAAACCCTACTTTTTAATGGGAGCAGGTCTAATTTATCATCAATCACCAACAGAATCTGGAAGCAATTTCTATGCCAATATTGGTATTGGTGGCAGTTGGTATTTTTTTGGTGATAATATTCGACTTCGGGCAGAAGCGATTTCAAGGCTAGATTTAAATAGAACAAAACTGCCAGGGCAAAATGGTTTTGGTGATGGAATTTTTACATTAGGTCTCACTATTCCTTTAGGAAAATAAAAAAGCGTCTTTAAAAGACGCTCTTTGCAAAAGTAAGTCAACTGCCTTTATTCAGGAATTTTTAACACTTGTCCTGGATAAATATGATCAGCATCTTTTAACATGGGTGTATTGGCTTCAAATATTTTATTGTATAAACTTGATTTGCCATACATTTCTTTAGAAATCTTACCTAATGTATCACCACTTTTAACCGTATAAGTTCTAAAACTCGGCTCTGTATTGCTTGCTTCTTCCGCCGCTTTGGCTTCTTGTGCTTCTTGTTCAATGACATCAGTAGGAGGAGCTCCTAAAATCATGTTATCTTGAACTGAAGCAACTCCAGCAATGTTTCCAGCAACTAAAACCGCTTTTTCCTTTTGTTCTTGATTTGGAACATATCCCGACAAAGTTACCGCTCCACGAGCAAAATTAACCTTTAAATCAGCGGTAGATACACCCGCATCTTCTATATGCTTGATGATTGGCTTTGTCACTTCTGGTTCTGGGGCATCGTCCTTAAATAAGTTTGCCCCTGCATCAGCTATAAAATCAAAAAATCCCATAATATACTCCTGTTTAAAAAAATAATATCATATCAATTAATTAGCTTTAGGTCAAATTTATAATCTTAAGGTATTAAATGTTAACACTTTAAGGATTAGCAATAATAATTTTTCATAATCAATGCTAAACTGTAAGTTAATCAAACATAACACGTGTAATGTCACAATTTAACTTACTAAAACAGAGACGATTCTTACCCTTTTTTCTTACCCAATTTTTTGGTGCATTTAATGATAATGTATTTAAAAATGCTTTAGGCATTATGGTCACATACAATATCGTGGGTGATAGTGCCACTTTACTTAGTGTCGCTGCAGGCCTATTTATTTTACCTTTCTTCCTTTTTTCTGCAATAGCTGGACAAATCGCTGATAAATACGAAAAGTCACTGTTAGTTAAAATTGTTAAGTTTTTTGAAATCATTGTTATGTGTATCGCAGCCATTGGCTTTTATTTTCAAAACACCTATTTATTGTTTATTGTTCTTTTTCTTATGGGCTCACAATCAGCTTTATTCGGCCCTGTTAAATACGGTTATTTACCACAAAAACTCCATAAAGATGAATTAATTGGTGGCAATGGGTTAATAGAATCAAGTACTTTTTTAGCAATTTTACTTGGGACAATTGTCGGCACATTGCTTCCACCTCTTGTTGGTTACATAGCCATTTCACTTATTGTAATTTTTATTGCTGTTATCGGTTTTGGCAGTGCTACTTTAATTCCATTTACGCCTGCAGCTGCACCAGAAATCAAAGTTAATTATAATATATTTACGCAAACCTTTCATAATGTAAAATTTTTACCGAATAATCGTGTCGTTTTTTTATCTATCTTAGCCATCTCTTGGTTTTGGTTTTATGGTTCAATTTTCTTAATGCAAATACAAAATTTTACTAAAAACACACTTTATGGTAATGAAGTTGTAGTTGCAGTATTGTTGTCCATGTTTTCAATTGGTATTGCAATTGGTTCATTAATGTGTGAAAAATTATCAGGCAAACGTGTTGAGATTGGATTAGTGCCATTAGGTGCAATCGGAATGGCTATTTTTGGTTGGGATCTAGCAATAACAGCTCAAAGTTGGGACCAATATACTCAAATTATGGGATTACGTGATTATTTAACAGTAGATAACAGTTATCGTATATTATTTGATTTAATGTTTATTGGAGTCTCTGGAGGCATTTATATTGTCCCTCTGTATGCCCTTATTCAAGAACGCAGTGATTCTAAGACTTTATCGCGCGTTATTGCTGGCAACAATATTATTAACGCTTTATTTATGGTTTGTGCTGCTATGCTCTCTTTATTAGTACTGTCTATTTGGAAAATGACTATTCCTGACTTATTTAAAATTACCGTGGGACTTAATATACTTGTTAGTCTTTATATCTTTACCGTCATACCTGAATTTTTAATGCGTTTAATTGTGTGGTTTTTAGTATCAACAATTTACCGCGTTAAACCCAAAGGTATGGAAAATATACCACATGAAGGTTCTGCATTATTATGTTGTAACCACGTCAGTTTTGTTGATCCATTAATATTAGGTGGTTTTATCCGCCGCCCAGTTCGATTCGTCATGTATTATAAAATTTTCAATATCCCAATTCTGAAATGGATATTTAAGGCAGCAAAAGCCATTCCTATTGCTGGTTATAAAGAAGACCCTGAAATGTATGAACTTGCCTTTAAATCAGTAAAAGAAGCACTCGAAGACGGAGATTTGGTTTGTATATTCCCTGAAGGGGGCTTAACACCAGATGGATCTGTACAAGAGTTTAAGTCAGGCATTGAAAGAATCATTAAGGAAACACCAGTACCAGTCATACCAATGGCTTTAAATAACTTATGGGGAAGCCTATTTTCTCGTAAAGACAAAGTTTTAGAAAGAAGACCAAAAAAATTCTTAGCAAAAATCAATTTAAATATCGGTAATCCAATTAAACCAACAGAAGCAAATCGAACCATTCTTTATCAAAAGGTTATAGAATTAAAAAATCAAGCTTAACTCTTTTTAAAGAGCTTGTAAAGAACTCTAAAATGAACTTACAGTAGCATTAATAATAAAAAAACTCATCTATTCGTTAAAATCAATTCGTTAATCTATATATTCTCACCGTTGTCCTACTCTCACATGGAGAAACTCTATCCACATTAGCATCTTGATGGTAGCCATTATTTAGGCATAAAAAAACCCTTGTACGATGTACAAGGGCTTAGTATTTAAATCCTCACCGATGTCCTACTCTCACATGGAGATACTCTATACCGTCCATAAAAGTGTGTCCCAAGGTGTAAGCACCTAATTTGAGTTACAATGTTTTTGCCGAACATAAAACCAAAAAAAGGTACTCACATGAATGAATTTAAATTAAACAAGCCCCAATTACAA
>JALSLV010000058.1 GCA_026988115.1 Lysobacterales bacterium
GACAATTGTCGTAAACTACTATTTAGTGCTCTGTCTTAACTAATTTTATGATAGATAAAATCAAAAATCAACAATGGGATTGTTTTAGAGATTAAAGACTAGAACATGTGAAATTATGTATTTAAACGAGTATGTAAACTAAACTGTGTAAGTTAGTTTTAGACATTTTTAATTCTGTCCTCGAATTCTATCACAAAACGGTTCAATGCAGGTTTCCATCTATGGATTGGCATTGTCCATTTTTTACTTGCTGACTCAATTGCAAGAAAAACGGTCTTCATGGCAGAGTTGTCTGTTGGGAAAATGCGCCTATTTTTTATTGCTTTTCTAATAACCGAGTTTAAAGATTCAATCGCATTGGTCGTATAAATGACTTTTCTGATGTCATCAGGATATTCAAAAATAGTGCGTAAATTCTCCCAATTCTTGTACCAAGATTTGTAAATTGTCGGGTATTTTGAATCCCATTTTTGCTTAAATTCATCCAGTGATTTCAATGCTTGTTTTTCATTCACTGCTGAATATACCATCTTCAAATCTCTACACAATTCTTTGCGGTCTTGATAGGTCACATACTTGACCGAGTTCCTAACCATGTGAACAATACAAAGCTGTATCTTAGCATGAGGATAAACAGATTCAATGGCTGCTGGAAAACCGCTTAGGCCATCAACGCAAACTATGAGTATATCTTTTAAGCCTCTGGTTTGTAAATCCGTTAATACACTTAACCAAAACTTGGCTCCTTCGTTCTCGCTCATCCACAAGCCTAAAACATCCTTATGACCTTCCATATCAATGCCTAGAGCCACATAGATGGCCTTTTTGATGACTCTACCATCTTGACGAACCTTCACAACAATACAATCAAGATAGACAATAGGATAGAGTTCTTCTAACTCACGGGCTTGCCATTGTTCAAGTTGTTCAATAACCGCTTGGTTACCTTTGATACAAGCATTGGTGAAATTTGTGCACCATCATACATTTCTTCAAACGTCGCAACAATATCTCGCGTACTCATGCCTTTAGCATAAAGTGATAATATTTGCTCATCAAATTGAGTTAATCGAGTTTGTCGTTTCTTGACAAGAATAGGTTCAAAATCACCGTTGCGATCTCTTGGTGTAGAGATTTCAACTTCACCAACATTGCTTTTTATTTTTTTCTTGGTAAAACCATTACGGTAGTTTTTATTCTTGCTTTTTTGTCCTTTAGGATAACCAAGGTGATCATCCATCTCTGCGCCAAGGGCTGCTTCAACGGTCATCTTCATTAATTGCGATGAAAAGTTTGATAAATCTGATTCAGTCTTTATATTTTTAGCAAGAGACTGGGCGAGTTTTTCTAGTTCTTTTTGTTTCATTTGTATAACCTCAAAAATTTATTATAACATTTAAAAAATTTCCCCCTAGGGGGAACATCAAATGTGAAGTTACACAGTTTTATTTACAGACTCATTTAAACTTGACAGGTCAAAACATATCAACCCCTAAATATCAAAATCAATTTCACTGATAGGATCAGGTATCTTCTTTTTAGGCTTAGCCTCTGCTTTTGGTTTCGCTTCTGCTTTAGGCTTAGCCTCTGCCTTTGGCTTAGTTTCTGCTTTTGGCTTAGCTTCTGCCTTTGGCTTAGCTTCAACTTTTGGCTTGGCTTCTGCCTTTGGCTTGGCTTCTGCCTTTGGCTTGGCTTCTGCTTTTGGCTTGGCTTCTGCCTTTGGCTTAGTTTCTGCTTTTGGCTTGGCTTCTGCTTTTGGTTTAGCTTCTGCTTTTGTCTTAGCTTCAGTTTTTGGCTTAGCTTCAGTTTTTGGCTTTACTTCTGCTTTTGGTTTGGATTCTACATTTGGTTTGTCTTCAGTCTTTGGCTTTGCTTCAGCTTTTGGCTTTGCTTCAGCTTTTGGCTTTGCTTCAGCTTTTGGCTTTGCTTCAGTCTTTGGCTTTGCTTCAGCTTTTGGCTTTGCTTCAGTCTTTGGCTTTGCTTCAGTCTTTGGCTTTGCTTCAGTCTTTGGCTTTGCTTCAGTCTTTGGCTTTGCTTCTGCTTTTGGCTTTGCTTCTGCTTTTGGCTTGGCTTCACTCTTTGGTTTTGTTTCTGCCTTTGGCTGCGCTTCATCCTTTGATTTGTTTTCAACTTTAAGCTTTGATTCTGCTTTTGGTTTAGCTTCAGGCTTTGGTTCTGATACTGGCTGCACTTTTGCCTGATCTTTAGATGTTACAACTTCACTTCCAGAGTTCTTTTGAGCTTTTTTGGCCGCATAAGATGCCACACTCCCTAAAGGTCTTTGCAATATCTCATCGTTAGGTTTAGCTGCTTCAACTTCTTTATCTTTATGGTTAGCATTTTTTTGTTGAGGCTTAACATTTGCCTGCTGCTTTTGTTGTTGAGGCTTTTGCCCTTGCGGTTTTTGGTCTTGCAGTTTTTGGTTAGGCTTAGGTTGCTGTTTTTGCGGGCCTTTATTTTGAGGCTGATATTTATTCTGTTGCGGCTTTTTATTATGCGGCTGTTTTTTATGCTGCGGTTTCTTTGGTTGATTCTTTGTATTGCCTTTATTTTGATTAGTGGCTTTTTTATGCTGTGGCTTTTTATAAGCTTGTTTATTATTTTTTTGCTGGTTTTTAGTTTGTGGTTTGGTTTTTTTAACGGGTTCATCCGCACTTGAGGTAAATAAACTCAGTAACCAACTTTTCAAACCACTTTCTTTTCTTCTTTCTGGCACTTGAGATTCTGGAGTCAACACCTCCACAGCCGCACGTTGTCTGTGTACCTGTTTTTGCATTGATTTGTTTTCTGCTTCTTCTTCATTTTCTGGTTTATTCAATTCAACCTTATTAATGTCAAAGTTTTTTGCCTCGGCTTTCTTTAAACGACTGATATCAAATTGCGGAGATTGATAATGCTCGTTTGCGACAATATACATTGGCACAGAATGCCTTTTTTCCAAGGCAGTTAGTTCATCCCGCTTATCATTAATAATAAAATTTGCAATTTTAGTTGGCACTTGAGCAACAACTTTACCCGTACCTGGCTTCATGGCTTCTTCTTCTAATATTCTTAAGATAGAAACCGACAAGGACTCTATGTTGCGTATAAAACCATGACCCGAACAACGTGGGCACACAAATTGACTGGATTCGTTTATGGATGATTTTAAGCGTTGACGCGACATTTCTAACAAACCAAATTTAGATATTTTACTGGTTTGAATTCGCGCCCTATCATTACTAACTGCTTCGTTAAGCTGTTGCTCAACAGCACGTTGATTTTTGTGGTTACGCATATCAATAAAATCAATCACCACTAAACCTCCCAAATCTCGGATTCGCAATTGCCTAGCGATTTCATCGGCGGCTTCTAAATTGGTGTTAAGTGCAGTTTCTTCAATATCGGCACCTTTGGTTGCACGGGCTGAGTTAATATCGATTGAAATCATGGCTTCAGTGTGGTCAATTACCAACGAACCTCCCGAAGGTAAATGCACTTCTCGTGAGAATGCTGATTGAATTTGCGACTCAATTTGGTAACGAGAAAACAATGGAATTGTGTCATTATAATAAGACAACTTTTTGAGATTATGCGGCATAACTTGTTGCATAAAATCCCGAGTCTTTTCATAAATTTCTTTGTCATCTATTAATATTTCACCAACATCTGGGCGTAAATAATCGCGGATAGCACGTATTTCTATGGCACTTTCTTGGTATAAAAATCGCGGGGCTTTAATGTTAGCTGCCGCTGATTTTATAGCGGTCCATACCTGATCAAGGTAATTTAAATCCCATTCAATTTCTTCAACACTGCGACCAATGCCGGCAGTTCTAACAATAATACCAGAATCTTTAGGTTGTTTGACTTGATTCAAAACCGCTTTTAATTCTTGTCGGGCTTTGCCTTCAATTCTTCTGGATATGCCACCTGCTTTGGGGTTTTCTGGCATGTAAACTAAATAACGTCCAGCTAAACTGATGTATGTTGTAATTGCTGCGCCCTTGTTGCCACGCTCTTCTTTATTGACCTGAATAATAACTTCAGTGCCTTCTTTAATGGCTACATTAATAGGAGGGCGTTCTTTGGCTTTATTGGCAGCTTCGGTGTAGTAGCTTCGGCTTATTTCTTTATAGGGCAAAAAACCGTGGCGATTGCCTCCATATTCGACAAATGCTGCCTCCAAACTGGGTTCAACACGGGTGATTTTTCCCTTGTAAATATTGCCTTTTTTTCGATCTTCACCTGGGACATCTATATCGAGATTATAGAGTTTTTGACCATCTGCTAGAGCAACGCGTATTTCTTCTGAATGCGTTGCATTGATTAACATTCTTTTCATTGTAAATTCCTGTTTTGATGCTCACACAGGTAAGAAAACGCCTTAAATACAGGCAGTTACAGCTAGAATTGCTGTTGTAATTTGGTTAGTGCATGATCTTTTTTTCTGGCTTCATGCATTAAATTTGAATAATTTATTATTCAAATATATCGAGTTTTTCTTCCAATATCTTCCCAATAAAAGCGTTCCTTTGCCTTTTTACTTATCTTGTGTGTGCATTTATTTTATTAAAATGCTGATGAAAAAAATCATTTGCTTGTACGGATTTGATTGACTCCTTGTGCACAGTAACTAAATACTCAACCTGTGTCTCTGGGTTGCTTACTTCCTGTATTGAAAATCGCTTGCCTTAAATCTATAAAATTGTTCATCAAACTGTTCAGGCAATTCTCTTGATTACCTGATTGTAATTTATTTTACCTATTTAGTTTTTATATCTGTCTAAATAGATTTGCGGATGATAACATTTCTCATTCTTATAATACAGACTAAATTCTGCTTTTATGCAAAATAAGCCAGCAAAAAATATTTTTATCGTTAACTCTGACTGTAATGGGCAGCGTATTGACAATTTTTTATTGAAAACATTGAAGGAAGCAAGTAAGTCCAACTTGTATAAACTTCTTCGAAAAGGGCAGATTCGAGTCAATGGCAAAAGAACTAAACCCATTTACCGAGTTCAAACCCAAGATATTGTTCGCATTCCTCCTTTTCTTATTCCTGATGAAAAGGGGGGGTTATTTATTAGTGATAATTTATTGAATCAAGTCAGAGAAGCCATTATCTTTGAGAATAATAATTTCTTAGTAGTTAACAAACCCAGTGGACTAGCGGTGCACTCAGGAACAGGCGTACGAGTCGGTTTAATTGAAATTTGCAAAAAACTTTTTTCAAATATTGATATTCAACTTGCTCATCGCTTAGACAGAGACACTTCTGGCTGCGTGGTTTTGTGCAAAAACCGTGATTCTCTTAACTTGTTTAATCAACAATCTAAAGAAAATACTTTAACAAAAAAATACACAGCCTTAGTTCAAGGCATAATCAAAAACGATTTTATAGTTGATTTAGCGTTAGACACCTCTGCCCGCCGAAATGGAGAACGAACCGTGCAAGTGAGTGAAACGGGTAAATTTGCACGAACAAAATTTACTGTGATGGAAATTTATAACGGAAAAAACCCCTCCACTTTGCTTGAATGCCAACTATTTACAGGAAGAACCCATCAAATTCGCGTTCACACCAGCACTAGTAACCACCCAATTGCTGGAGACCAACGTTATGGCAATGGTAAATATAATAATAAACTACGCAATCTTGGACTCAAACGTTTATTTTTACATGCTGCCAACATACAATTTAAAGACGGCGAAGAAAGCATTATTGTTTGTGCTGATTTACCCAATAAACTCCAACAACTTTTAGAGAAACTATAAATGTCAATCTACAACCACGTCAAATCTTACCCAAAAGGTTCTTTGGTTCAATTTGAAATTGAATCAGAAATCCTAAAAGACAATCCGTTAAAAGACCCTCATGTTCGCACCGTTTATGTGTATGTACCTGCCACCTACGATGAGGGTGACGAACTGTTACCAGTGATGTATTACCTCGCAGCCTATACAAACAGCGGAACAGGCGTAATCGGCTGGCGTGCTTTTGGTGAGAGCATTACCGAACGTTTGGATAGGTTGATAGCGGATGAAAAAATGGGCAACACCATTGTTGTTATGCCCGATTGCTTTACTTGTTTGGGCGGCAATCAGTACATAGATACGCCAGCTATTGGCAATTATGCCAGTTATATTGTAGAAGAAGTTGTGCCCGTGGTTGAGGAGAATTTTAGAGTGAGAAAAGGCGCGCAACACCGTGCAATTTTGGGCAAATCATCAGGTGGCTTTGCTGCCATTCGTTTTGCTATGGATTTTCCAGGGTTTTGGGGGGCAATTGCCAATCAATCAGGTGATGCAGGTTTTGATATTTTGTACAAACGCGATTTCCCAACCGTTGCCAATGTCCTTGCCAATTACAAAAGTGACATCAATCACTTCATCAAACGCTTTTGGAAAGCAAAAAAAACACATGGAACAGACATTCTAACCCTGATGATGATATGCATGGCAGCCACTTACGACCCACAGGACGAAATCGAATTACCATTTGATTTAAAAACCTGTGAAATAAAACCCGAACGTTGGCAAAATTGGTTAGATAATGACCCCGTTAATTTGGTTAAACACAACATTAAAGCCTTAAAACAACTCAATGGTTTATTTATGGATTGCGGTTCACGTGACCAATTTATGATTCACTACGGCATGCGCCAACTCGCCAATCAATTAGACAAACACGGCATCGAACACACCTACGAAGAATTCAACGGAACCCATTCAAGTATTGATTACCGCTTGGATATTTCTTTACCATTTTTGTACAAAAGAATAGCGTAACATGAAAAAACTTGGGCTTGTTGGAGGTATCAGTTGGGTATCGACGATGGAATATTATAAATACATCAATGAAGGCATTAATACGCATTTAGGTGGATTAAACTATGCAGAGTGTGTTATCTATTCACTCAATTTTGCTGATATTCATGCGGTTAAATGGGATAACTCTTATGACTTATTGCTTAACGCCTGTTTTAGCTTACAAAAAAGTGGTGCTCAAGGCATTGTTTTATGTGCCAATACTGCACACTTTGCAGAAGAAGAACTTAAAAAAGAACTCAGTATTCCAATTATCAGTTTAGTTGATGCAACAGTAGATGTGGTAAAAAAAACAACCTCAATAATGTCGCTTTAATTGGTACAAAATACACTATGGAAATGAATTTTTATATGAAAAAATTCAAACAAGCAGATATAACTCTTATTATTCCGAATAAACAAACAGTCAGGGACTTTATACAAAATACATTAAAAAATGAACTGGGTAAGGGCTTTATTAAAGAAAAAACAAAATCTGAGTATAAATTAATTATCAATGATTTGATTGCACAAGGAGCTCAAGGCGTTATATTTGCATGCACTGAGATCCCTCTATTTTTTGACCGAAAAGACTTTGACGTTCCTGTATTTGATACAACAAAAATACACGCAAATGCTGCTGTTGAATTTTCTATGAGCGAAAATTTTTAATAAAAGAGACCTTTGCACAACTCATCGAACGTGTTAAATAAGTTGTAAAAACGCCACTCTGCGTTAAAAAATTATCTTTTCCGGAATATTAAGTTGTTTTTTTCGGAACAATGCATTGTATTATTCGGAATAGTGATATACTCTTACGCCAATAGTCATAAAAGCATCCTAAATGTTCAATCGGAATTTACAAGAAACCATAGAAGAGTTACTTAAAGAATTTAGAGTGGTCTATTTAACCGGGCCTCGCCAATCTGGAAAAACGACACTTGTAAAAAAACTGGGCAAACAGTTGAATATGTCGTATGTTACTCTTGATGATCAAGCTATCTATCAAGCGGTTAACCAAGACCCTCATGGTTTTATTGATTCATTTAAAGGGAGAAATATTATACTCGATGAGTTTCAATATTCTCCACAACTTGTACCAGCTATTAAAATGTGTTCTGATAATTTAGCAATAGAACATAAGGGTAAATTTTTATTAGCAGGCTCTGCCGATATTTTTAAGTCTGCCAAAACACATGAAGCTTTGCCGGGACATATGGCACGACTAGAACTATATCCACTATCTCGAACCGAAATAAACAACAAACAATTCAACCTAATAGATTATCTTATTATTCAAGATTTTAAAAATACTAAGCAAATATCCATAACAAGAGAAAATATCGCGCAATGGATAATTGATGGTGGCTACCCAGAAATTCAGTATAAAAAAAGCCAAAGGACAAAAACCATTTGGTTCAAATCCTATTTACAAGGTCGATTATTTAAAGATTTTGAAACGCTTTATAATGCACGAGGAGATTATCAAACAAAGTTAAGGGTATTAATTTCCTATCTTTCAGGCTTATGTGGCAATTTGTTAAAGTATTCCAATGTAGCAAGTGACATTGGTTTAGATGACAAAACCAGCAAAACCTATATTTCGCTTCTTGAATTAATGTTTATTGTCAAAACAATGCCTGCTTTTCGTAAAAATAGAGCAAAGCGAGAAATTACACATATGCCCAAATTGCATTTTGTGGACACGGGTTTAACATGTTATTTGCTTGGGTTGAATAAATGTGAACAGCTGATTAAATCAAACAATTATGGCGGCTTGTTAGAAAACTTCATTATGATGGAAATCACAAAACACAGTCAATGGGCATTAAATGATATCTCTGTTTACCACTTTAGAGACAAAAGAAAAAATGAAGTCGATATAATATTGGAACAAACAAACGGTCAAACCATCGCAATTGAAGTTAAGGCATCCGCCAGTGTTTCCATTAGAGATTTTAAAGGCATTCTAAAATTTGCTGATTTTGTAGGTTCACAATTTTCACATGGAATAGTGTTCTATTCTGGTAAACATGTATTACCTTTTAACCAAGGTAAATTAAAATTAACCGCACTGCCCATAGGATTACTCAATGAGTGTTGAAGAATTAATAAGAACAATTTTTGATACACCAAATCTCGCTATTTCTTCAGAATTAAAAGCTAAAAAAGTCGGACAAACAACTTTTCCTGTAAAAACTAAAGTTTACCACAAATAATAGAATGAATATTAGCCCTTAACGCTTGAAAAAGTTATATTAGCGCATACTTATGCAACATATTTGCCAACACAGACACAAGAGAATCAAATGAATATTACCATTAGTCCCGAAGCAGAAGCTTTTTTAGCCGACGTCATTGCCAAACACGATATCGATGATTTGCATTTGCAAGTGATGGTTAAAAACCCAGGCACGCCAATTGCCGATTGTTTTTTAAATTTTTGCGAGCGCGATGAGATACCACCAGAGGCTTATGAATTTAAGCAGTCGACCTACAGCTTGTTTGCTAGTAAAGCCGATGAAAAATACCTTGATGGCGCTGATATCAGTTACGATGATACCGATACAGGTGGTCAATTAAATATAAAAGCCCCTCAACTCAAAGGCAAAGAACCTGATAAAGACGCTCCTTTACATGACCGTGTGCAATATTTTATTGATACGGAACTTAACCCCTCACTTGCGATGCATGGGGGTAATGCAAAGTTAACTAATATTGATGACGGTTATGCTTTTATCGAGTTTGGTGGTGGTTGCAATGGTTGTGGCATGGCGGGTCAAACTTTATCCATGGGCATGGAAACAAAACTCTTGCGTGCATTTCCTGAACTCAAAGGCTTAATGGATGGCACCGACCATTCCACAGGTGAAAACCCTTATTATAAAAAAGAAGATTAAATAATTACCATGTCTAAATACATTAAAGCCGTTACATCAAGTGATTTTGAAACCGAGGTTATTGAGAAATCCAAAACTGTTCCTGTCTTAATCGACTTTTGGGCAGATTGGTGCGCTCCTTGTAAACAATTGATGCCATTATTACACCAAATTGTTGATTCACTGAAAGGTTCTGTGCACTTAGCAACGGTTGATACTGATGCCGAGCAAGAATTATCAATGAACTTTGGCATTCGTTCTTTACCTACCGTTTTATTGATGAAGAATGGCGAAATCATTGAGCAGTTTATGGGCGTTCAGCCAGAGAGTGAAATTAGAAAATTAATTGAACCTCATGTAACACTTGTGTCGCAACCAGCAGAAGAAATATCTAACTCCATGCAAAAAGCGCTGGATTTAATTAACAACAATCAAGTTTTGGATGCAATTCCCTATCTTGAGCAAGAAAGTTCGTTGCACGGCAAGTTACTTTTGATTAAAATCTATTTGCAAGAAGGAGAAGTGGAAAAGGCTCTTGAATCTTTCGCAAAATTAACGGATGACGAACAAGAGAACGATGAAGCCAAAACCATTAAAACCATTTTGGACTTGGTTGAGCAAGGGCAAAAAAGTCAAAACAAAGCCCTGCAACAGGCGATTGATCAAACAGTTTCGATCAACCCTGAACAAGGAATAAATCAACTGTTACAACTTTTATCTCACGCTCAAGCGGATGAAAAAGATGAAATTAAACAAAGCTTAATTAGTGCGTTTAATCTGATTGAAGACGCTAAATTAGTCTCTCAACTGCGCCGCAAGATGGCAGCACTTATTTTTTAACAATTTAGGAAAAGAACATGAAAAAAATTGCATTAATTCTCACCACACTTTTGATTTTCAACGCACAGGCACAGCTTGCGAAACCCAAATTAAAAGTGATTAAGCGTCCACCTTACACACAAATGTTATTTCAGCACGACAACATCTTTATTGGTCCGCAACCCCAATACCAAGATTTTGCCACTTTAAAAGCAGCCGGCTTTACCAAAGTCATTAATATGCGCACTCCAGAAGAAATGAAGGAACTAAAATTCTATGAAGATTATCTTTTGAAGAAAGCTGATATTGATTACAACTTCATCCCAATTGGCGGCAAAGACAACTCCTACTCTCCTGAAAAATTAGCGGAGTTTGCTGCCGCATTAGAAAATACCGAGGGTAAAGTGCTGTTGCATTGCCGTTCAGGACATCGTGCCTCGCAATTGTGGGCCGCTTATTTGGTTAAGTACAAAGGCAAAACCCCAGACCAAGCTTTAGAAATGGTTTCTGACATGGGCTGGTGGCCAATGCCAATGGAAACTTTACTTAATAAAAAATTACACGTTAGTTTTGAATAATAAGAGTCTATTATGAGCAAGCCACCAGAAGTTAAAATTATCCCTGCTTTTGCGGTGCCATTTGGAGCTTCTTTTATGGCAGATTGTGGTCAGATGAACTTGGACTTAAAAACATTATTTTTAAGTCGAGAAACAGAACAATACAAGAATCCAATGGCAGATTCGGTAGAATCTGACCAAGTTTTCGAAAGTGATTTTGATTTATTTACGTGGAAAGAACAATGCGTAGCCAAATTAAAAGAATTCATGACGGCATGTGTTTTAGAAACCCTCGGAATGGTTAATAAATACAAGCGCAGCAAAGTCTCTGAGTTTGATATATATGCCGATGCGTGGTATCACATCACGCGTAAAGGTGGCTATTTCACCAACCATAATCACCCAATGGCATCATGGTCTGCGGTCTATTGCGTTGCCGATGGGATAGAGCAAGGCGAAGAAGAAGAAGATTCTGCCGTTACGCGTTTTTTCCACCCGCAAACGGCGGCCTCAACCTATTTAGATGCAGGCAACTTTAACATGACTGACACGCCTTTTGGCTATGGTCATCAAGTTTTTAAATTGCAAGCAGGACAAATATTGATTTTTCCTTCCTGGGTTTATCATGAAGTCAGTCCTTATATGGGAAATTCAGAAAGAATAACCGTTGCAGTTAATTATTGGTTCAATCACCCGCAAATGAATCCGCAAATTGGGCCAAAGATATATTCAGGAAAAAAATAAATGAGACCTTTACATAACTATATGGCGAAAGAAAAAATTTGCAAGATTGAGTTAAAAATCGAAGGCAATAACCAGTTATTGGCGAGATTTTTAGCGAAAAGCTGGTGAATTTAATCATTTTTTACTCGTCACTATAATTATGCAAATGTCTCTAAATGCTGCTAATTGTATTGGCTTTTGAGGTAATCAAGAGCCAATGCAATATCGGCTTGTTGCCCTTGGGTTAAGACCTGCTGAATATAACTGGGGTAATCCAAACCACAAGCTTTTGAATTTAAATAACAAAGCATTACCATGGTTGAACTATAAGCGGAACAATCTGCTCCTGATTGGCATAAATACAATTGATGGGCATAGTTTTGTATGTATTCAACGTAATCGTATTGGTGATTGCCCAAGACACTTTCTAAATCCCAGTGAATCGTTTTTTGGTAAAATTCTCGCAAATACTGTGGTGCTTGGGTTAACACATTGAGGCTGCCAGAACTCAACAACCCTCGCACTTCAGAATCTGTTAAATCAGCAGCTAATTTTTCTCCTTTAATTATTTCACCCCACAGACTGACGGCTTGTGCCTTATTTTTTTGTTGGTTTAATATTTTCTTTTCGGTCAAATGGTATTCTGGGTGTTGTTTGTTTAACTTTTGACAATATTGGGTAAATTTGTCATAAAACTTTTGCTGATTTTCATCCAATCTCGCCTTAAAACGTTGCAAGTATTGCACGTAATTTTTACTGTCGGATAAATGCCGAATACAGAGGATGTTTTCTTTCAATAGCATCGACGCATTGACCACAGGGTCATCGTCATAGACAACATCCACAGCTTCTTCGTGCTTTGAATCACCTGTTGTCGGTATTTTTTTTGGAGGTGATTTAACCGTTTCCAACTGAGGCTTTTCAACAACCTTAGGACTGACCGGCTCAACCATTGCGATAGACTCTTTTTCTCTGTTCAACGTTTTTTCAACGTTAGGCGAATAAAGATTCCAAGCAAAAACAGCCAACAACAACAGCAGAAAAACAAAGATAAAAATACGTTTACTTTCCATAAGTATTGACCATGTATTGAAAATAAGTATTCACATCATTGAGTTGATTGGCACCGATATAAAAGTTGAAATAAAAGTCTTCCAAATTCATTCCACAAGCTTGATTGAACATGCTATCACGCAAACCCAAACAATAACTGAGCATATAATCCGAATCTGCATCACAAGGATAATTCATCGAGCAAGCAATCAAAGGCATGGTGATTTTATTGAGGATATCAATATAGTACGAATCCCAAATTTGTGTTTCTTGCTTAACTTTTGCCAGCACGGGTGAGTCTTTTTGGTAATATTCTGAACGAAATAAATTGCCCGCAATAACCAAAAAAGCATCAGCAGAAATCACGGTCTTCAAAAACGCCTCCATGGCAAGTAAATGCTGATTGATTTGTTCATTAATAAGTTCACGTTGTTCATTGTCAACCACTTGACTCTTAGCAATTATGCCATTTAACTCATCCAACTCTTGAGAATACTGTTGCAAAAGCCGATTTTCCTCTTCTGAGAGTTTTTCTTTGCCTTCATAAACTGACAACAAATTCTGCGTAACTTGATTAATCTGTGCATTGAGTTCCTGCAATTGTTCAGGGTTCAAGTTGCTTTTTTTGCGGCTGCTATTGGTAAAATCCAACATTAACTGGCGCAACTGTGTTTGCATTAGTAAAGCCTGCTGCAACTGCTTTTCTTCTTCTGTTGTTGGAATAATGGCGTTAAATCTTTCTTCTAAACGTTGCATATTAGCGTAATAATCATCGCTATCGTCCTCAATCATGCTTTTGCAAATATCCACATGATGCAAGTAATAAGTATTTTGTTGTGCTGTTGGCTCGGTTTGCGATTCTCGCGGATTATTCTCAAACCGCTCTTTTAATGTATCCAACGGGTCTCTGTGCTTAAGAAAATCTTCAACATCGGTATAACAATTTTGAAAATACTGCCAATCACGGTAAGCACTGATGTAGTCAGTTTCAGGTTCTGATTGTTTTTGTTGTTTTAACTCCTGTGCATTTGCAACAACCTCAAGAACCGCTTCAACCTCACCTTCTTTCTTCTTATTATCAAGCTTTTCTGTGTGTGTTTTAACTGATTTAATCGCTTTGTTGTGAAAAGAAACCCGATTAACCTCCTGAGCCTTAGTAACGCTCGCCTCATCATCTTGCCCTGCAAAATAATAAAACAAAACCAAAAAAACCAGTAAAAATAGAATGACCAGTAGAATATTTTTCATGTTTTTAACAATCATATTTTTAACAATAAGGTCAAATAAATTAAAATCAACTTTAAAAGGGCATCATTTTAACGCTTAGCATTATTAAACAATTGCTCTATATAATTTACTAGAATATCGATGTCTGCTTGTTGACCCGGGCTATAAAAGAGCTTAATGTATTCATTGTAGTCATTTATAAAACAAAGGTTTTCATCTCTTTGGCATTGATACTTTAATTGCGGCATAAATCCATCACAACCTCCATTGATATTACAACTGTAAATCATTTGTGCGACATTGACTGTATCCCATGCATATGCAATTTGTTGCGTGTGTAATAGATCCATAATTTTATATAAATACTGTAGGTGATAATCATTCATTGCATAATAAGCATTGGCAGTTAAAAGAATTCTTGAATCAGCATTTGCAAGCTCCTTAAAAAACTGTTGAGTGATTTGTTCATCCTCTCCTAGGTATCTTTCGTATTTGAAAACTTTTTGCAATAATGATCGACTCTCTAGGTTAAAAGCCTTTCGTTTGATTCTAGTCTTATTAGTTAAATCCAATTCAGGGTGCTTCAAATTAAGTCTTTTACATTCTTTAAAGCGACTTTTAAGGCTTTCTTTAATTTCTCTTGATTTTAATCTAATTATGTTGCTTTGCCAAATATGCTTATCATCTTTGTGCTTTAAAGAATATTCAAGGTATTCGATGCAATCGGATAATGTTGCTAGTATTATCAGTTGGTTAATATATGGATCTGATGAGAAATAATCAGAAATACCCTCTATTACTTTTTCTTCATTAACTTTTTTTATGATACTTTCATTAAGAGGTATCTTTTTCTTTGGTTCTAAGTTATTGGGTTGTGGTTTTATTTTGTTTTCACCAATATAACTCTCATGCGTTGCAAAAAAGAATAATACAACAATCAAGCCAACCAATAAAAAGCTTTTAAATTTATTCTTGTGCATAATTTTCCAATAACAAATCTAAAAAGCTATCCACATCTAATCTTATATTTGGACTTATATAATCTTCAAGAATAAAGTCTTCTACACTTTTTCCACAAGCATGGTAATTAGCCATGATAATACAATAATAAGTCGTCAACTGCGAATCACTGCCACAGGGATAATCTAACGCACATGCAAATAAAGGGAAACTCGCTAGTGCTAAAATTCTTGGGAAATTATCTTGTTTAAATGCAAGCTTTGTTGTTATCTCGCTAATCATTTTGTCATAAACACCCCTCAACTCAAAAGTTAAATAACTTTGCTCTTTCCACATAATCATTAATGCGAAAATATCTGGTGTTTTTATATGAGTTAATTCTTTAAGCAATATACTCTTCAAGTTTCCTGAAAATGATTGAATGTCCTGAATCAAGTCATCGTCTTTTACATAACTCTCTCTTAAAATTTTATCAATTTTACTCATCTGTTCACTCTTTTCATCCAGTATTCTATTTTGTGTCGCAGTTCTTTCTTTCTCAGGGATTCGAACTATTGGTTTTATGTAGCTATAGAGTTGCCTTAACTTTTCTTGCATTTTCTTGACTTCAGAGGGTGGAAAACTTGATATACCTACTCTTTGAATCTTTAATTGAGATGAAAGGCCACCCAGTTCATCTAAAATAGCAATAATTTTAGCCAACTGTTTTTCTCGTTCTGTTTCGGGTTGAATATTCTGATAAGTCTTTTGCAAACGATCATAGGCTCTGTCATAAAGTTCTTTATCATCAAGCAGATAGCTCTTACAATGCTGCAAATGAAGAAGATAGTATTCTTCATGCTTTTTTCCGCCATCAAAACCAAACTTTTTAACGTCTTTTAATTTTTGTCGAAAAGACTTGAGTAACGTTTTATTTTGCCAATCTGTAATGGAAGTTTTACACAACAAAAAATCTGTAAAATTTCTAAATGCATTGATATAGTTGATAGCCATCACTTGGTTTACTGATTTTTTATCTTTCAAAAGTTTCTCTTTATCATTGGCAGAATTTTTAAATGAGTTAGTAACTGAATTCATCTTTTCTTGAATTCCTTTTCTTAATTCTTTCTGCTCTACATCTAGACTTAAATTTTCGTGCTCAAACGGAAGTTTTTCGGAATGTAAGAAAAATAGATACACAAGCAAAGCACCAAGGATTAACAGGTAATATTTTTTGTTTTGCATTTATCTAATGGAATGTCCTTTTTTATGATTAAAAAATTATACCACCGCAAAACTTTTATTTCCATGAAAAATTTAATCGCTCTTTCTGCTTCTTTAACTGTTAAGGTATAATTAGTATTTTTAAAACACCAAATTAAATCATGTTCAAATGGGATAAACTTATCATCAATGCCAACCTTGCCACTCTGGCGGAGGGTTCGCACAATTATGGCATGATTAAACAGGGGGCGATTGGGATTTTGGGTGGTCGTATAGAGTGGTTGGGAACTACCGCTGGTATTGCCAGCAGCCTTGATACCTTAGCCAAAGAACTCATTGATGCCAAGGGCTGTTTGGTCACGCCTGGTTTAATTGATTGCCACACCCATTTGGTCTTTGCTGGCAACCGTTCGGATGAATTTGAACAACGGCTCAATGGCGTAGCTTATGAAGAAATCGCCCGAAATGGCGGTGGCATTTTATCTACTGTTGCTGCCACACGCAATGCCTCTTTTGATGAATTGTATCAACAATCTTTACCGCGTTTTCTTGCCCTCATTCGCGAAGGCGTGACCACGGTTGAAATTAAATCGGGTTATGGCTTGGACTTTGAAAATGAATTAAAAATGCTCAAAGTTGCCAAAAAGTTGGGTGAGGAACACACCATTGATGTCAAAACCACCTTACTAGCCGCTCACGCTATTCCCCCAGAATATAAGGGCAAAGCCGATGAATATATCGAGCTTATCTGCACCCAAATTATTCCACAAATGGCAGACTTAGGCATGGTTGATTGTGTTGATGCCTTTTGTGAAGGCATTGGTTTTAGTTATGCCCAAACCAAACGCGTGTTTGATGCAGCGGCTCGCTGGGGTTTGCCCGTTAAGTTGCATGCGGATCAATTATCAGACCTTAATGGTGCGGCATTGGTTGCGGAATACTCGGGCTTATCGGCTGATCATGTTGAATACACCAGTTTAAAAAGTGTTAAAGCCATGGCACAAGCAAGAACAGTTGCAGTGTTATTGCCCTATGCTTTTTATATTCTCAAAGAAACGCAATTGCCACCGATTGATGCATTTAGAAAATACCAGATACCGATTGCCGTTTCGACAGATTGTAACCCAGGAACCGCTCCATCCAGTTCTTTACTCACCACCATGAACAAAGCTTGTATAGAATTTTCATTAACACCCGAAGAAGTCCTCAAAGGCGTAACCATTAATGCAGCAATGGCATTAGGCATTGAAGAGGAAGTCGGCAGTATTGAATTTGGCAAAAAAGCCCATTTGGTATTATGGAACTGCCAATCTCCTGCTGATTTAAGCTACTGGCAAGGCATGAATCGAGTGCAGAGGGTTTTTAATTAATAAAACTGTTAAACAATACTGAATTCTTCTTTATTTCTTGACATTTACACTTAGGGAGGGGGTGCATTTCAATTTTAAAAAAGAGGTTGTTAAAAAATGAAAAATAGTTTATTGTTATTTGTTTAGAAGACCCAATGAGAATTTAAATGAAAAAACAAATAATTATAATATTAGTTTTAGCTACATTTTCAACCGTTCTATTTAAAAGTGAACTTTTTACTTATTTTAATAGCAATGAAGAAGTATATGAACCTCATATTAATCAAGTCAGTAAAAAAGATGTTAATGAAAGCAAGGTTGAAAAGAAGGATTTTTTGGTTAAAAGTTTAAAACAAAAACCTGTATCTAAAAAAATCAGGTCAAAGAGTGTTGTTAAAAAGAATACCGAAAATGACATTAATTCAAAAGAGCCAGAAAACAGCCAAATACTTGAGAACTTACAAGAAGTTGAGTCAAGACTCTTAAATGGTGGTAAAGGAGTAGCTTATTCCCTTGTTAATAGGATTAATGATGACAACTATTATTTTAAAACACTCAAAGAATTGGAGAGCGTATCAAACTTATTTCCCGATGCTTATGAGAATAGATCTGACTTTCTAGATTCATTTCTTCAAGCTTCTAATGATTTAAACAGCGAATTAGTTATTAATGAATTGCAATGTGGACAAGCTTCATGTGTTGGTTCGTTTTCTACTGCAGACTACGATACATGGAAACAATTTTTAGCGAATAGAACATCAGGCAATAATGAACTATACCCTCCATTTTATTCACTTTCACATTTTTCCCAGTTAAGAAATGATGGTAGCATTGAGCATCGAGTATTCTTTACAACCATAGCAGAGTTAAATAAAGTGATATTGTCGATGCAGGACTATAATGGAGATTAAAATTAAGTAGTGGATTGGTCAACTTTATTGCTTACGTAACCAATAAACAAAAATCACAATCAAAACTAAAGTCATGGCAAACCATTGCACCGCATAGGCTATGTGTTTTGAGGGTTGCATGACAATGGGTTTCCAGTCGCGTTTAAAACCTTGTGGCTGGGATTTAGCCATCATCAAGATTTTAGAACTCACCACACAGTCCAAGCTTTTACAGAGTCGTTCTTGCACAAATTTCTTTATTTTATCTTCTTCGTAATAGGTGATGACTTGAATGGCGCGTTCTTGAATTAATTCAATTTCACCTAACTGAATACCGACTTTGGGTGGTGTATTGAGTTTACCTACTAAGCTTATTTGATTGCTCTCAATACCTAATTGTTCATCGGAAAATTTATTTTTAACCAACCAACCCCTATTAACCATGATAATAAGGTTTAATCCATCGACAACAAAAGGCGTAAAGGCGTGGTAACCTTGTTGTCCTTCATCGACTTGGTTATCCAACAATAACTGAGGCGAGTCAACAAAGTATCCCTTTAGTTTCACATTAGCGTATTTAGGCAGGTCTTGAATTTGGCTTTTTTGCGTTATTTTAGTGACATTTTCATCAGCAAGTAATTCAATTAACTGCTCTTTTTGCGCGGCTCGTCTAATTTGCCAAAAACCCATGTTAACCATAAGAATGACAAAAAACAATACCATTAATGTTGGAATCAAAGGTAGGTTTTTCATTTTGGCAAGTGTGTTTTATCAAAGGAGTGAGGCAATAAATCATTCATGTTAAATTGTGTGACTTCATTATTGTGGTCTATGAGTATTTGTGTGTTTTCATCACTAAATTCCTTTATTTTTTGACGACATCCACCACAGGGAGTCACCATAAGATCACCCGATGAAACAATTAAGATTTTTTTAATGGATTTTGCACCCGACAAAATCATGTTTGAAATAGCCCCAGCCTCAGCACAAACACCTTCGGGATAAGCCGAATTTTCAACATTACAACCCAAATGAATGCTATTATTTTCATCAATTAATGCCGCACCAACGTAAAATTTTGAATAAGGTGCGTAGGCTTTTTTCATAGCAATTTGAGCCTGATTTTTGAGTGTCTCTAGTGTTGTCATAAACAAATATTGGAATACGGGTGAGAACAATATCGAATAAGTGCGAAAAATTCAAGTATTTCATTGCTAAACTAGGGTGGAATCACTTAAAATACGCGCGCTTGCAGGTCAATCCTGTCAGTTTATCTCGTCGATGCGAATGTTCAACGCTCGATTGGTCATATAAAACAGGCATTCATGCCAAAAATTAGGAGAAGTCATTATGTTGACTGTAGAACAAACACAAGAAATTATCAATGATTACAAAACAAGCGACAACGACACGGGTTCTGCCAATGTTCAAATCGCTTTATTAACAGCACGTATCACATACCTTACTGAGCATTTTAAATCGCACAAAAAAGACCTACACTCACGTAGAGGCCTTATCAAGTTGGTTAACCAACGTCGTAAGTTGCAAAAATACTTAAAAGGAAAAGATGCTGAAGGTTATCAAGCATTAATCAAACGCTTAGGATTGCGTAGATAAACTCTTAAAAGTTTTAAAAAAGGTACATTGTGTACCTTTTTTTATATCGGAAATGAAAATTAATAATAGGTGAAAATAGCAGTGGCTAAATATATAAAAGAGTTTCAGTATGGTAATCATACTGTAAAATTGGAGACTGGTGAAATTGCACGTCAAGCAAGCGCAACAGTTATGGTAACAATGGGAGATACAGTTGTCATGGTGGCAGTTGTCGCTAAAAAGGAAGCAAATCCAGGACAAGGGTTTTTTCCATTAACGGTTAATTACCAAGAAAAAGCTTATTCGGCTGGTAAAATACCTGGAGGATTCTTCAAACGCGAAGGGCGTCCTACCGAAAAAGAAATTCTAATCTGTCGTTTAATCGACAGACCCATTAGACCTTTATTTCCTAAAGGTTTTAAAAATGAAATACAAGTGGTTGCAACGGTTATTTCCTACTCAGAAGACATTGATGCAGATATTCCCGCATTAATTGGTGCCTCTGCAGCTATGAGTTTATCAGGTGCTCCTTTCCACGGCCCAATTGCGGCGGCAAAGGTGGGTTATAAAGATGGCGAATACCTCTTAAACCCAACTAACGAACAATTAAAAGACTCGCAGCTTGAATTAGTGGTTGCAGGAACAGAATCAGCCGTATTGATGGTTGAATCTGAAGCGGATTTACTTTCTGAAGATGTTATGCTTGGCGCAGTAAGCTTTGGTCATAAAGAACAACAGGTGGTCATTAACGCTATCAATGAAATGGTTGCAGATTTAGGTGTAACCCAATGGAAATGGGAAGCGCCAAAACTTGATCAAGAACTGGTTAATAAGGTTAAAGAAGTTATCGCTGCTCGTTTGGTAGCTGCCTATAACACCCACGATAAAGCTGAACGTTACGAAGCATTAAATGTTATGCGCACAAATGCCGTTGAGACTTTGGTCACTGATGAAGAGGATTCTCCAAGTGCTGATGAAGTTAAAGAAATTGTTGCTTTAATCGAAAAAGCTCACGTTCGCAAAAAAGTCATCTCAGGCAAGCCTCGTATAGATGGTCGTGGACTTGCTGATGTACGTGACATTGCAGTTCGTACTGGCGTTTTACCACGCACACATGGCTCAGCTTTATTCACAAGAGGTGAAACCCAAGCTATCGTTGTGACAACATTAGGTACTGGACGTGATGCACAATTAATTGATTCGCTTGATGGCGAAGACAAAGATAAGTTTATGTTGCATTATAACTTCCCTCCCTACTGTGTTGGCGAAACTGGTTTTATGAGTGGTCCTAAACGCCGCGAAATTGGACATGGGAAACTAGCCAAACGTGGTTTGATGGCTGTTATGCCAACGGACGAAGAATTTCCTTATGTTATACGTGTTGTTTCAGAAATTACTGAATCCAATGGTTCAAGCTCAATGGCATCGGTTTGTGGTTCATCGTTATCCATGATGGATGCTGGCGTTCCTTTAAAAGCACCTGTTGCTGGTATTGCTATGGGCTTAATCAAAGAAGGCGATGATTTTGCTGTTTTATCTGATATTTTGGGCGACGAAGATCACTTAGGCGACATGGACTTTAAAGTAGCTGGTACTGCTGATGGCATCACTGCACTGCAAATGGACATTAAAATTGAAGGCATCACTGAAGAAATCATGCAAAAAGCCTTATCACAAGCCAAAGGCGGACGTGATTATATCTTGGGCGAAATGAACAAAGTCTTAGACGCAACACGCGAAGAAATGTCTGATTACGCACCTAAGCTCATCACTATTACTGTACATCCTGACAAAATCCGCGATGTCATCGGTAAAGGTGGCGCAACAATACGAGCCTTAACTGAAGAAACCAACACCGTTATCGAAATCAATGACGATGGTGTCGTCACTATCGCTGCTGTTAATGGCGATGATGCACGCAATGCAGTTAAACGCATTGAAGAAATCACTGCTGATGTAGAGGTTGGTGCTGTTTACGAAGGTAAGATTGTTAAGATAATGGACTTCGGAGCCTTTGTTAACTTACTACCAGGCAAAGACGGCATGGTTCATATTTCACAAATCTCACACGATCGCGTTGCTAACGTAACTGACGTGTTAAAAGAAGGTGAAATGGTTAAAGTTAAGGTATTAGAAATCGACAAGCAAAACCGCGTAAGATTATCAATCAAAGCTTTACTTGATAAACCAGAAAAGAAAGAAGATTAATTAACTCTGTTGTCATCCTCGCGAAGGCGGGGATCCAGTATTTTAGAACTCAATCTTTGTAGTATTGTTCTATTTTCAATCATTGAGCTACTGGATTCCCTTTTTCAAGGGAATGACTGAACTTTAAAAAAAGCCTATAAGGTGCGAGTCTTATGGGCTTTTTTTATGCCTTAAAAAATCTTTATTGAATTTACTCAACAAATTACCAGCAAGCTTTTTTATAGTTTTCCAAAATTACATTGTCTTTTGTTAATAATAGAGTTTTATTGATAGAAGCTTGAGCCACGATGATTCTATCAAAAGGATCTCTTGTCCAATTTTGATTGATAGATTGTTTGATAACCTCTTCAAACGGTTTATTACAGGTTTTTAAGCCAATTGTTTTGGATAAATCTTTAAGAATAACATCAGCAGATTCAGTGATTCTTTTAATTTCTAATAGGTATTGCAACTCAAGTTGCACAACAGGTGATATCAATAAATCATGAGCATTAATTAAATCTACACCTGTTGGTGTAAACTTATTCTTATCGCCAGCGTACAGCCAAACCACCACATGGGTATCGAGGTATATCATAAATCAGTATCGAGTTTTACAAACTCATCCCAATGAATATCTGATAAATCCTCAGAGTCATCTGTAATAAAATCAGGTCTCTTGGATAAGTTTTGTAGCTTATCAACTGTATCAACAGCAATAATTTTTAAAATTTTTCCTTTTCTAATAATCTCAACAGGAATGCCAGACGCCAAAACTTCATCCAGCACATTATAAATATTATTTCTTAATTCGGTTGGTGTTAAATTATTCATGTACGCATGTTATCATATCACGTACGTTCACACAAGCCTGTTATTGGACTACATGCCATAATCTATTTGGAACTAACCATCCGCCCTAGGACTAACCAATATCTTCGCATAACTCAACACAAACAAAGCAGAGGTCACCACCCACAAAGAGCCTGAAACAATAATTGTCCATAGGTAAATCGAAGGAACAACAAGAGGCACAAAGACACGAACAATAACTGCTAACACCATAAGAATAAATGCAGGTTTGAGTAATTTGGGTGGAAAGCGTAAATCTCGCCCCGTGTGACCAATACTTACTCTAGCCATCATACCTATGGTAACAATACCTAAAGTACCAATACTAAAGGCGTGTAACGCTAAAAAATACAAAGATGGTATATATTGACTAATTGCCGTCATCACTAAGCCAATGATTAAAAATAAATAACCGACATGCAAAATCCAAACCAAAGGCACCTGCCAGATTTGGCGGTTGTACCACCCTTTTAAACGAATGGCATGAATAAGCGCAGCCAGAATTGCGGTGATAGCCGTTAATATTGGCGAGCCAATAAACAATAAGCTCAGGATAAATACAAAATAACTCGGCATAACCAATTTTTCAATTATAGGATATTTCACCACTTGATAACGCACTGGCACACCATTTTGCGAAAACATCGGAAACACCCGACCTGCCATAACAATGATTAAGGCAATAATAATGTAAAAGGCCGTTTTGTAAGCGGGTATTGCTGTATTTTGTACAACACCAAGTTTATCCAAGTGCAGCAAAAGGTTTAACAATGCCATCAAAACAATCATACCCACCATAAAATAATTGCGTTTATTACCTGTTTTAACCAAAGGAATCGCCACAAAAACAGCCAGTAATGGCAAGAACAACATATCAACCAAAGCAATTAACCACGCTTGGTTAAAGACAAAAGGAGCAATTCGTCCTAATACCCAGACCAAAACCAATAGCATTAAATTGATTCCATTCACCGTTTGCACACGCGTCCAATTGCGAATAGCCGTTAATAAAAACCCAGCCACAACCGCCATGCCATAACCAAAAATCATCTCATGCACATGCCAAGTGACGGACGAATAATAATCAAATGAACTTAAAGGTTGTTGTGTAGAATAGAAAAACACCCACAAAGCCATTAACACCGTTGAAAAAAGTGTTGCCAATAAAAACAAAGGCCGAAAGCCAATTGAAAAAAATACTGATTTCATGATTGAAATTGTCATTCGTAAAACTGCATTCTAAAGCAATTGAGTTGCGATTGAATTGATTTATGTTAGGGGTGTTCAATATTTTCACTCGAAGACAAACCTTATACCGTCATCCTATGTTAACACAAGTTTTTAAAGCGTAACGCCAAGGTCGCAAAGCAGGCGCAAAGTTACGCAAATGTCATAAGAAATAAGCATCTTTGCTAGAAACAAAAGCAAGGTGGAAACTTTATTCTTCCTCGCAATGAAATGTACAATATTAATCCTTTCTGCTTATTTGAGTTTGACTCAACAAAGGAAGACTGACATTATTTACCTAATGAAAAATCTGTCCCAAAATTGCTCGTTTTAAAAAGTCTATAAACTACTGAACTATCCTTAATAAAAGGATACTTTTCTTTAAAACCTTTTATAAAACTATTAAAATTTTCCCTGTCTTCAAGATAATATCGCCAAGGTATAGGCTGTTTATAGCAATCAAGACCAAATGATCCAATATACACTGCTTCCTTTTTTTTAACAGAAAAAGTTCCTCCTATTGGTACTCCATTATCCATAAGTCTTGATTCATTTGCTTTAAGCTTAAATATATCTCCCTCATACCCATTAACTTTAATACTATAACCAACTAAAGCATATTCACCAGATTCCAGAATATAAGCAAAAGATTCAAATTTATTTTTAGAGGTATAACTTGTAGGTTTCTTTAATGAAAACAGTAAATTTTTACTATTTGGCTTTATTCTTTTGAAAATCAATTTTTGTAACTGTGCATTTCTATACCCAGAACAACTCCAGTTCTTTCCCCAATTGAGTTGAATTAAAACAACCCCACTGTCATTACTTATTCTGTTGTATTTAGACTTCGTTAATTTTATTGGCTTTACCGCAAAGCAAATACTAAAGAAACACAACAAGAAAACAAAAAATATTTTTTTAAATAATTCATTCATTTTTATAATGTCTTTTACATGGTGTCTTGATTCTAACACATTCCACAGATTGCCGCGTCGTTCCTTCTCGCAATGACGAAGTCTATTTATTAATTTTTAAATCTATATCGTTCTTTCAGTGAACTATACCCCAAACCACTTTGTTTTTTGATATGGATTTGTACGGGGATGCGTTCTTTTAAGGCATCTATGTGGCTGATTATGCCTATCATTTTGCCTTTGGCGTTGAGGTTATCTAGGGCATCAAGGGCAATATCCAAGGTTTGGGCATCGAGTGTGCCGAAGCCTTCATCCAAAAATAAGCTGTCAATAGAGGTTTTATGGCTGACTAAATCGGACAATGCCAACGCTAAGGCTAAGGACACCAAAAAGCTCTCACCACCGGATAGTGTTTTGGTATCACGCAGGCTATCGGCTTGCCATGTGTCGATGACTTCAATTTCTAAGGCGACTTCGGCTTTGCGTTGCAATTGGTAGCGTTTATGCAATTGTTGCAGTTGTTGGTTAGCGAGATAAATAAGGTAATCAAGCGTTAAGCCTTGAGCATAAACCCGAAATTTTTTGCCATCTGCCGAGCCAATCAAGCTATTTAAATGCGTCCAAATATCGTAGGTTTTTTGTTGCTTTTCAATGGCATTTAATAGCTTTTGTTGTTTCGCCCTTTGCAATTTGTCATTAGCCAATTTTTGTTGTATTTGTCCTTGTTTGGAGTTTAATTCGGCAAGCTTATGTTTTAGCTGTTCTAAATCTTTTTGTAAGGATTCACTATTTAAGTCTTTTACCGCACTGGCATCAAAGTCATTAAATTGTTGTTGTGCTTGTGAGTTTAAAGTTTGGGCTTGCAATAACTCTTTATCGAGTTGAACCTTAAGATTTTTTAGTAGTGTAAACTCAGCCTCGGGTATTAATGCTTGCTCAAAGGTTTGATTATCAGTAAAAATTGATTGCTCTAACGCTTTATTCCATTTTGACTGAGTCTCTTTGAAAATATTTTTCTGTTCTTCAATGGCTTGTCTGTTTTCTGCTTGTTGACCACTAATTTGTTGCATCTGTGCAATGCTACTATCGAGTTTTTGTAAAGATTTTGGAAAATTATCAATAGGTGTAAAATTTATTGCTTGAGGTAATTCAACTCCAATAATTTTTATTTTTTCATCTATTTGTTTTTTGTGATGGCTCATCTCACGCAACTCTTGATTAAGTTGGTTAAAAACCTCTATCTTTTCTAGTTGTTTGGCGTTATCTTTGAGTTTTTGAGCAAGGATAGTTAAACACTTTTCATCATCTATGTGCATATCCTCTGATAACTTGTTCCAACTGTTAGTTGTTTCAAAAACGATACCACTAATTTCTTCTCTTTGCTTTTTTAACGAGTCACAACGCACTTCAGCTTGGTTTTGGTGCTTTCTTGCTTTTTGACCTTGCTCAGTCAGTTTTTCTAACTCGCCTTTGGCTTGTTTGAGCAACCTTTGGGTGCTGCTAGCATCAATTGTTTGGTAATGCTCCACTGCGGGATGTTCTTTGGAGCCACAAAGAGGGCATTCTTTATCGTTTTGTAATTTATCACGGTATTCTTTTAAGCTTTGGATTTGCGATTCTAGCTGTAACTTTTCTTCCAGATTTTCAATACTTTCTTTTTTATAACTGTAATTAACGCGCAGTTTATCTGCTAAAATTTTGTTTGTTTCAAGCCATTTCTTTTGCTCAATTAATTTTGCATCAAGTTGAGTATCTTTTTGTTTTAATTGATGATAATTTTTATAAAGCCGCTGTAACTCCTTATAATCTGAATTAAGCTGATGAATTTTAGTAAAATATTTATCTGATTTAGTGACATCAAAATCTTTTCCAAGAGCCTGCAACAACGCTTGCTGTTTATTGTTTATGCCTTGAGTCCTTTGTTGCAAATAATGCAGGAGTGATTGGGTTTGATTAATGTAATTTTGTTTGCTGTTTTCCTGACTTGTTTGTAAAAACAGTCCTTTGTCCTCCACCTGTTTCAATCGATTGAGTTCTTTTTGATTTAATTGAAACAATGGATTGATATCTTGTGCGGGTTCAGCATTTTTAAGCTTTGCTAAGTCTTCTTTATGGAATTTAATCTTATCTTGTGTCTTTTTTAAACCGACTTCACTTTTTTGGGCATTTGACTTTAATAAATTCCATTGTTTCAGTTGTTCTAACAACTGCTGGGTTTGAGTTAATTGTTTGTTTTTAGACTGAATAGTGCTGTCAAGTTCATTAAGCTGAGCCTTACAGTCTTTTACTGTTTCAGGTTCTAACAATTCTACGTTTTGATTTTGTGCCTTTAATAGTTCTAACTTTTGGCTCTGAGTTTTATAATTTTCATAAACTTTATTTGAGATTCTTCCGTAAATTTCTGTGCCTGTTAATTCTTCCAACAATTCAGCTCGCACACCGGCATCGGCGTTCAAAAAGGCAGCAAAACCCCCTTGAGCCAGTAACATGGATTTAGTGAATCGCGCAAAGTCCAAACCAGTTATATTAGCGATTAAGTCTTTTTTATCATTGATTTTATCGGCTAATATTTTTTCGCCTTGAGCTAATTCGACCACTGCGGGTTGCAATTTACCATCAGCTTTACCTCGTGCTCTGCGCACTTCCCAAAAGGCACGATACACTGTGCCATCGGCTTCAAACTCAACTTCACTCAAACAATCCCCAGTATGACGTGTCATCACCATTTGAGCAGGTTGACCAGAGTCTATGCGAGGTGTTTGGTGGTACAAAGCCAAACAGATGGCATCCAAAATACTGGATTTGCCCGCACCTGTTGCACCAGTGATGGCAAACAATCCACTGCTGGCAAAAGGTTCTTTGGCGAAATCAATTTTCCATTCGCCTTTGAGTGAATTGATGTTTTTAAAACGCAGGCTAAGGATTTTCATGGCAATCCTCAACGATGGAGTTGAATGCTTTGGTGATTTGTTTCTTTATGGCTTTTTGTGCTGGACTACTCCAGTCTTCTTCGCTTAAACGCTGATTAAACACATCCAATGGCGTGAGTTCTTGCAAGCTTTCTTTTTGCACTTGGTTGATGCTTTTCAGCTTTTGTTTTTTCTTGCGGCGCAACTTTAACACGACTAATGATGTATCTGCCACCATGGACTCAATGCGTTGATGCAAATCGCCTAAATAATCTTCGCTGGATACTTCGATATCCAACCAAATATTGCCATCAAGTTCATTTAATTTCTTTTCAATTTCGACTAAATCGCCTTTTATCTGTTTGAGTTGCTGAAAACATGGGATTTTAAGTTCAGTTACCGCATTTAATTTCTCTTCATTAAATTCAACCAGTAATACTTTTTTATCGCTATTGAGTTCATCAAAACTTAATGCAATCGGCGAGCCACAATAACGTATATGCTCACTTTTACCTACTTTTTGCGCACGATGAATATGACCCAAAGCAATATAATCCGCAGACGGAAAATTGTTAGATGAAAAACTCTCCAAAGTACCGATATAAATATCCCGCACCGAATCACTGGTCTTAGCACCAACCGTTGCCAGATGCCCTGTGGCAATTATTGGAATTTTTTTACCAATGACTTTGCGTTGCGCATGAGCTAAATCGTAAATTTGTTGGTAGTGTTCAGTAATGGCTTGTTGCAAAGAGGTTTGTTTTTGTTTGCCGGTAAGTCCAGCTTGTGAAAACTGCAAATCACGTGCCCGCAAAAAAGGCACGGCACAAATCATCGCGATTGGGTGTTTGTTTTTATCGGTTAAGGTGATGACTTGCTCATCTAAATTAGACATGACACCAGGAATCACATAGGTATTAAGCATTTTCAACAAGCCTTTGGATTCACCCAATGTTGCCACCGAATCGTGGTTGCCACCAACAATAATCAACTTAATCTTGCTTGCCTGCAAATCTTCAATAAACTGGTTGTACAACTCGCGCGCATAAGATGGCGGTGAACCCGTATCAAAAATATCACCCGCGACAATAATCGCATCCACCTGCTTGTCTTGTGCACAGACAAGCAACCAATCTAAAAATTGCTTATGCTCATTCTGTCGCGATTTTCCAAGGAAATATTGCCCTAAATGCCAATCAGATGTGTGAAGGATTTTCATGGGTGAATAATAACATAACTTTGGCTTTCTCCACAGCCTTGCTATAAAGAATCGTAAGGAGAGCTAAGAAAACGATTATTAGAATTGAAATTCTTGATAACATGTATTACAATGTGTCTTACACATAATTTTGAGGTCTTTATGTTAAATATTAGACTAGATAAAAACATGGAAAAAAACATTGATTACTTGGCGAAACAGGCGGGCAAAACAAAGTCTGAGTTTGTACGCGAGTGTCTGGCACAGTATATTGTTGAGTACCAACAGCCTACCCCTTGGGAAACGGGCGAAGACAAATTTGGCAAATACAGCAGTGGCAAAGGTAATTTGGCACAAGAGAGAAAAGCGTTATTAAAAGATATTCTTGAAAAGAAACAGCATGGATAAAGTCCTAATAGATTCAGGACCAATGATTGCTTTATTTGATGGTTCTGATAAATACCATAAAGTCTCAATTGAATTTATCAAAAACAATACTGCCGAACTAATAACAACATTGGCATCCATCACAGAAACCCTACATTTATTGGGTTTTTCTCGTCATGCACAAGCTGATTTTCTTCAATGGATTTACTCAGGGGCAATAAAAATCGAAAATATTAGCAGCCGCGATTTTCAGGACATTGCTCAAATGATGTTAAAGTACGCCGATTTACCTATGGATTTTGCCGATGCTTGTTTAGTCTTTGTCGCAGACAAACTCAAAATTAATACCATTGCAACCATTGATAGAGATTTTGATATTTATCGCTTGAAGAAAAAGAAGACTTTTACAACTTTGATTAAGTAATTCTACTCATTAATATTAATTCTGTACTTTTCTACAATTTCACCATTAATTAATTCTGCTTCTATTAATTCATCTCCAGAGATGGCGAATATTCGATTGCCAATAAAAAATGGGCGACTATTACCATACCAATCCTCACAGGAGAGGGTACAAGTTTTATTGGGTTTGGCTTGGCTTGTTAATTCACCTATATATTCAATTTTTTCATTACCACCAATAAAGGTAATATCTGATGAAGTATTATCATCCCAATAGTAATAACCGTCTTCATTTTCTGCCTTATCTTTATCTTGTGTTGTTATTCCCGCAAGAAAATAATCATCAATATAAGTGAAATTAAACGCATGACTCCTATTTTCACCTTCTAATCTATCGAGCAAGGTTGTTTGTTCTATTACTTTCGGGTTCTCAGGTGAAAATAAGCTAACTCCTAAATTATTATCTAAAGTTTTACCAATAACTAAAGCCTTGTTATTTATTGCCTCAATTCGTTTTGCGTAGTTATTGAGATTAATTGTTTTCTTATACCCATTTTTGAAATTTATCGCTGTAAGAGGTTTAATAATTTTATCTTTAACAAAATTATATCCATCATCACCTATTAAGAAATAATTGCCTACATAGCGTTGTGTTGATGATATATCAGCACCGTTATTTATTTCTCTGACGAGAATTGAAGACATACTTGCAGATTTATCAAATAGACTATCAGGCATCTTCACAAGTTGTGCTTTCCTCTTATCTAGCAATCCAAACATATAAAGTGCATTGTCTTGATAATGAAATGAAAATTGTGACGTTGGCATTACTTTTACTTGAATAGCATCAACATCAAAAGTATCTAAAGAAATACGGTAAATTAAAGGATTATACAGTTCATCTACATCTTTATTATTAATTTCATATCGATATCTAGTTTTATAATTATATTGATTTTCATTTCGGTAACTGGTTTTATAATCATAAAGAGTTTCTTCTATTTTAATTTGCTTATATTTCAACGCCTCTTCTTGCCATGCAGATGTCCACATATAGATGTTTTCACCATTGTTATAATACAGATTATCCCATGAGCTGATTATACCAATACCATTACATATCAACACATCTTCATCTAATGGACACACAATAAAGCTATGTAACATGGGATTTAACACAGTTTGAATTGGATAATAAATATCAGACACTTCAATTAATGGACTCCAAATCAAGTCATCTTCATCTCCACTAAAGCCATCTTCTACTTTGGCAATCTTTGGCAACTGTTCTTGTATGGCAGTATCTGTATCAAGTTCAATTGGTATATAAGTAGTATACTGGTGGTTAAACAAACGAGAAGAATAATTCTCTTCATCAAAGTAATCTTCTGATTTTATTAAGTAATTATCCTTGTAAGAAAATTCACCGCCTTTTGTTAAAATAAATCGAATAACTTCTGTTGAGTCAAAGTCATAATTATACCCCAAAACTAAGACCATACCGTTATCGATTAAAATTTCATCAAACCATGCATCGTGTTTCCAAAAAGGCGAAAAAGCATCCACTTCATCTATTTTAATCATTTTAGGCAGGTTGCTTTCTGAAATGTCTAAACTATAGAGTTTGCCTTTGCGTAAAATGACAAGCATATTTTTATAACGCTTTATAATATCGCCTTCATCAATACCTGTCACTTGATTGTTAGTGATTAAATCTCCAGCAGATATTCGTGAACCTGTTACTACAACTCTCTCTAATAAAATACAATTCTCAACATCATCTTCACATCCTACATTAGAATAGCTATTGTTATAGTAAAGATTAGCATTCTGATTTTTTAAAAATTTATTTCTTTTTTTAATTAGTCCAAGATATTCATTAACCTGATTTAAAGATGTAAATTTTTTTAATCTTTTTTTTGTTATACTTGTCGGATGTATATTTGAATGACAACCTTGAAGTACAAAAATAAAGAGAAAAAACAACAAACGAGAAAATTTAGCCTTTGTACAATCCATTATTGCATTTTACTTTTAGAAAACGTCATTATATCACCAGAAGAATCTCGATATTGGTTAAATATTTTGATATTTATCGCTTGAAGAAAAAGAAGACTTTTACCACTTTGATATATCCTAAACCCCGATAGTAAAAACACGATTCACTATCGGGATTTGGGTATTAACCTTGCTCGATTTTCCTGAGCCATCATTTCTTTTTCAACGGTTTTGGCTGTTTGCGTGAGAACACTAACAAATCTTCTTTAGAAACACTCTTATCGTATTTATAATCGGCATAATCAAAGGCTTTTATGCCTTCAATGGTTTCAATGCGATTACGGATAATGAAATCGGTCATCATGCCACGGGCTTTTTTGGCATAGATGGCTATTATTCTGCTTTTACCGTCTTTATTTTCTTTGAAGGCGACTGCAATAATTTTGCCGTTAATTTCTTTTGGTTTAACTGATTTGTAGTATTCGTTTGAGGCTAAATTAAGTAGAACCTTTTCTTTTTGTCGTTCCAGTGCTTTATTTAAAAGTTTGGTTATGCTATCGCCCCAAAATTGATAAAGGTTGTCACCACGATTGTTAGCCAGCTTGGTTTTCATCTCCAAACGGTAAGGTTGAATCAAGTCCAGTGGACGCAAACACCCATAAAGTCCTGACAATATTCGCAAATGTTCTTGAGCGTATTCAAAATCCGCTTGATTCATGCTGGCTTTATTTATTCCTGAATAAACATCCCCTTTAAAGGCAAATAATGCTCCTTTGGCATTTTGTGGGTTAAAAGGTGTGGAAAAATCTTTATAACGTTGGTAGTTTAGCTTAGCTAGATTTTCACTAATCGACATCATCTTGGCAATTTCTTGTTGCGAATAATTTTTGAGTTGCGCAATCAATTGTTCTGAATCTTTAAGTTGTTCAGGAATGCTGTAAGTCTGCGTGGGCGCAGCTTGCTCGAAATCTTGACCTTTTGAAGGTGAAAGTGTAATTATCATCAGTTTATAATTTTAGTAAATAAGGGTAATATTAACCATTAACTAGCAGAGAAACAAATATTTGCGTAGAATATCCGTTTTGATTTACAATATTTGTCAATGAATAACGATTACCTCGAATTTGAACAACCGCTAACCGAACTGGAAGCCAAAATTTCTGAACTGCGCAATGTCAGTGATGACAATGCCATGAATATTGATGATGAAATTCATCGCTTGGAAGAAAAGTTAAAAATCAAAACTAAACAAATTTTTGCAAAATTAAACGATTGGCAAATTGCCCAATTGGCACGACATCCCAAACGCCCCTACACGTTGGACTATATTGATTTATTAACGGAATCGTTTGATGAATTGCACGGTGATCGCGCTTTTGCCGATGACCCTGCGATTGTTGGGGGTCTTGCACAATTTAATGGCAAAGCGGTAATGATTATTGGTCACCAAAAAGGGCGTTCAACCAAAGAAAAAATAAAACGCAACTTTGGCATGCCAAGGCCTGAAGGCTACCGCAAAGCTTTACGCTTAATGAGAATGGCTGAACGCTTTAACATCCCTATTCTGACCTTTATTGATACGCCTGGCGCTCATCCTGGTATTAGTGCCGAAGAACGTGGTCAAAATGATGCTATCGCACGTAATTTAGCGGAAATGTCCGATTTACGTGTTCCTATTATTTGCACTGTTATTGGTGAAGGTGGCTCAGGTGGTGCCTTGGCAATTGGTGTGGGTGATTGCACCATGATGCTACAATACAGCACTTATTCTGTTATTTCTCCTGAAGGTTGTGCTTCTATTTTATGGCGTACGGCAGAGAAAGCCAATGTGGCTGCTGAAGCTTTATCGATTACTTCCAAAAAATTAAAAAAACTGGGATTAATTGACCGAATCATTGAAGAACCGCTAGGCTCTGCTCATAAAGACGTGGAAAAAGTGGCCGCTTCATTGGCTAAGGCCATTGAACAAGAATTAGAAAAACTTGAATTAATGTCAACGGATGAAATGGTTAAAAGGCGTTACCAACGTTTGATGAGTTATGGTGTATACCAAGACGCTCAAGCTTAAAACACTGATAAAGGACCTTCCTGATTGCGAAGGTTATTTAATTGCTTACAGTGGTGGTGCTGATTCAACTGCTCTTTTGCAGCTTTTTGCACAAGCCCATAAAGTTCGAGCCATTCACATTAATCACGGTTTGCAAAAGCAAGCGGATGATTGGCAAAAACATTGCCAAAAAACCTGCGCACACGTTGGTATAGATTTAATCATAGAACAGGCTAATTTAACCAGTGCCAGTGAAAGCAGTTGCCGAAAAGCGCGCTATGCTTTTTTTAAAAAGCACCTTAAAACTCATGAAATTTTGCTCACCGCACACCACAAGCAAGACCAAGCGGAAACGGTTTTGCTTAAATTATTACGAGGCACTGGCTTGAACGGTTTGACTGGAATCCAAAAGCTCAGAAAATTTTACAACGGATTTATTGCTCGACCATTACTTGATTATTATCCGCAACAACTCAAAGAATACTTGCGAGCACAAAACATTAGTTGGATTGAAGATGGTTCCAATAAGGACAATGCTTACAAAAGAAACTTTCTTCGCAATGAAGTTCTTCCAACTTTACAATCGCAATTTGCTAATGCTACCAACAACATAGTTAGAAGTGCCAAAAACACTCAACAATCATTGGCATTGTTGAATCATTATTGTGAGTTTCATTCAAGCCAATTGCCCCTTTCAAAACTCCAACAATTGCCAACTAATCTGCAACCAAGCCTTGTTTATCATTGGCTCAGTCTTAAAAACCTACCCACTCCTGACACAAAAGCACTAACACAGATTACTTGCGATTTTATCCATGCCGCAGCAGACAAAAATCCCCATTATCAGAATGCATACTACCAATTATTTCGTTCACAAGGAGCAATTTATTGCATTGAAAATTTTGACATTATTGACCCAGATGCCATTTTTCATTGGAATACCGACAAACCCTTTGTCTTTCCAAATGGCTGTGGTTCATTAACTTTTACTGGTTCAGAACCTTTAGATTTAAAAGTGAGATTTAACCAAAAAGGGCAAAAAATCAAGCTTCCCAACCGCAACACGAAAACCATCAAAAACCTTTTTCAAGAGCACGCCATTCCCCCGTGGGAAAAATTAAACACACCCTTTATTTACCGAGGTAATGAGTTAATTTCTTTGGGGTATAAGTGGTCTAATACAAAAAGCATCTCTAGTGAAATTAGGTTAAATTATAATAAATTAAAACTTTAGCTCTGTATTTTCTATATCGAGATTTGGAGTTAAATGATTAATATATGTATAGACCTCTAGAGTATTTCTTTTAAAATATATGTCACAAAATACATGAAAAAAACGTATAGATAGTTGAGGCATTACTTTAAGAGAAAATTATGATTATAAGAACATTTCTACTATTTACACTAACAACTGCTGTTTTTGCGAAGCCAATCGTGAGCTATGAACAAGAAATCACGGTGTTAAACGAGTTAAGAGCTGAACAAATTATCACCCAAAACCAATATGAAAACCGCATACAAACCATTGAATCTATAAAACCAGTGGTTAAAAATAAAACCTTAGGCGGTACAGCAATAATAAACGGTCATGTTGAAAACACATCTGCAGTACCCTTAACTTCACAAGCCATTCAATTGCATGAAATTATAGCGGGTCAGCAGGTGTATGTTGACACAATAATAACAGATGCAAGTGGTGACTTTTCTTTTACTGGTCTCAATGCCGGAACTTATCTTGTTTTTCAAGGAAGTCTTGATGACGATTATCTCAATTATATGTGGGGTTCTGGTAGCAACACCCTTTGTACGGTTTATGTTGGTGATTGCCGAACACCTACAGCATCTAATCAAATTGTCCTAGCGGCTGCTGAAACACGAGCAGGAATCAATTTTATTCCCGAGATTGGAGGTACTATTTCTGGTAGTATTTTAGAATCAGTCACCAATAACCCATTAGATACGTTAGTAGCAAAAGTCGTATCGCCTGATGGTCGAAACAATTATCAATTAGGTGCGGTACTAAACAATTTAACAGGAAGTTATACAGTAAAAGGTATTCCTGATGGTGACTATCGTGTTTATCTCCAACCTGATGATTATGGGCAAAATGGCATTCATGGGGATAATCAACACATTCCTGTTATTTACGGCGGACCACAATGTAATATTTGTGAGCGTCTTTTAGCCACTGGTTCTGGCATTGGCACAATACTCACCATTGCTTCAGCTAACACAATTACCAATATTAACTTCTCTGTTGAGATTGGAGCATCTATTAGTGGCAATATTGTCGACAACACTAGCTTAAATGCAGTGCAAAATTATGCCTTTATTGTGTTATTTAATGACTCCAATTCCATTGTCAATTACAAAGCAATTGAAGGCACATCAACAAACCCAACTGCTGATGGTTCTTACTTTCTAGGCGGACTTCTAGCTGGGAACTACTACGTTCAAGGAGAGGGAGGGGATTACTACCAAAGAGAATTGTATAACAATAGACCGTGTTATTTTGGTGGTTGTTATCGAAATTTAGGTGATTTGGTTTCATTAGCGTCTAAAGAAAATAAAGTTGCTATTAACTTTCTCCTCGAAAAAGGGGGTCTAATTTCTGGAAATATTATTGATGAAATAACTGGGCTACCTATTATTGGTGAAGCGTACAATGAAACGATTCTTGAGGTTGTTGATGCATCAGGGGTTGTGGTTGGCGGGGCTTATGCTCAAAATGATGGGACTTACACCACCGCAAAAGGAATACCCGCTGGCACCTATTCTATTAGGACTGGCTCAATGTTCCAAGGACAACTAACCAAGCCTTATGTCAATGAGAAATACAACGACGTTCAATGCGCTGGTATTGCCTGTGACTTTAGCTCTCCAAACATTATCGTTGTCACAGATGCCACAACATCAGGAATTGATTTTGCACTAACAACAGGCAATTCTTTTACTGGAACTGTCACTGACTTATCAACGGGTGCACCAATTGGCGGTGTGCATGTTTTGGCTTATAAAGAAATGAGTCCAGGTGTGGTAAAATTTGCCAATTGGGCAACTACTTCTCGTGGCGATGTTCCTGGAGGATCTGCCATTGGTACATTTGAAGTGAATGGATTGCCTGATGGCACCTATTATGCACGCACAGGTTATGGTTCGGATTTGCCATTTTTTGTTAGTACTTTTCATAATATTGGAGGCGTTGCTCCTGTGGGTTGGATAGATATTTTATATGATGGCATGCCTTGTCTTGCGGGTTGCAACGTGACATTAGGAACACCAATTGTATTACCTGTGGTCGCAACAAAAACCACAAACACGGTGACAACAGGACCAATTATTGATTTCTCCCTGTCTCAAGGAGCCGTGATTTCAGGGCTAGTGGTAGATTTTATTAATCATGCCAGCCTTAAAGACGTAACGATTAATGTTTATAATCACACTGGCACATTTATGGGAAGTTCCATTACTAACTCTCAAGGAGAGTATATTACTCGAGGATTGCCTGCAGGAACATATTATTTAACAACTAGCAGCTATAATAATTTATTGGATGTTAAATACGGCAATGAATTTTGTTACCCTAGTAATTGCAATCCACTGGATGCACAACCTATTAGCGTCACAGAACTTGAGACCAAAATAAATCAGAACTTCATCTTGAAAACAGCTTATATGCACATGTTTAGCAATGACTTTGAATAAGTAAAGCAATAGGACGCTTGGGTTTTCTCAAGCGTCTATTTTGTTTGCTTTACATATCTTCCATCAGTTCATCCATGGCTTCACACGCCTCTTGTGGGTCAGAACTGCTGCCTAATTTTTGAATTTCTTTCATCTTGCCTGAAAGCGCCATAATTTTACTCATGTCGCCTGAGGTCATGAGGCTTTGCATTTTCTTAGTCAGTTCCTCGCCTTTTGCTTTAACATCTTCCTTAGTGCTGCAACTAGAGCCTCCACAGGCTGCCAGTGAAAAAGTTGCTAATATCACGATGAGTTTAAGTAAGTTTTTATTCATTTTGGTTTCCTCTTTTTTAAATAATCGATAACGTCATTCTTTTTATCGTATGTATCTAACCACATTTTGAAGGCATTTATCTTGTTAAATGCATTTCCAAAGTGGTTTTTGATTCTTTTTTCGGCATTTTCTTCGACATTCTTGAGTAGCAAGTGCTTTTGCCACTTTTCAGAAAAAATACTTTCTAAATTTTTTTGCAAATCAAGTTGTTGCAATAATTGCCACTCACCCGAATCAATCCACGTTTCATAGCACCTAAAACACAAATCTAAACGGTTATGTGTTTGGTTTGATATTTGATACTTTGTCATAAACCCTGAACATTTTGGGCAATAGATTAAGTCGCTGGTTTCATCAATTTCACAAATGGTTTGACTGGTGTTTCCTTTTGTTTCTTGAGTGTCTCGCCACTGAATAAATTGAACAATTGAAAGCAAGCTCCCCTTGCAATGATCACAACTCAAGGCAATCAGTCCATTATCTAATTTTTTGGGTTTTAAATGGTAACCTTGGCATTTTGGGCAATTCATGATTTTTTACTGGTTCTTTTTTTTACCACTGTTTTAACCGACTTAGTTGAGCTCAATTCATTGAGCTTTTCACTTAGTTTAGTGACTTCTTCTAACACTTCCATATTTATTTCGAGTTTTTTATTCATGGCAACGACGATGGGTACAAAGGAGTTTGTCATGGTTTCGGACAATGACGACAATGCCTCACCCAGTGCGGGTAATGGATTGTTAACCACCTCGACGTCTATATTGAGATTATCAATCGCGGTGGTGATGGCTTTAACTTGTCTGGTTGTCGCCGCTTTTTCTTTGCTTTTATCTGCAGTTATGGATTGCGATAAATTGTCTAAATGCTCTTTTAAACCCGATATTTGCGAAGCAATTTTAGTTGCACCGTCTTCATCGCCAGCGACTGAATTGCGGATTTTGAATTCTGTTTTTATTTGAGCCCAGCGTTTGGCATCATCATTGCTTAAAATGCCACGAAGCTCTTTGAGCTTCAGCAAATTTTCCTCAGCCCCTGTGGTGAGTAATTGAGCTTCACCAACATAGTGGTCATCAATCAGTTGTTGCAGTTCTTTTTCATCCATGATGGCAACAATCTTTTCTGCCATTTTATTCATGTTACGGTAAGAACCTTGTAGTTTAAACGCTGGCTCTTGGCGGTATTTATCATCCATGGCAGCAGAACGAATGTATTCTTGATTGACCGATAAAATGACTTTTTGGACTTTAAACAACGCTTTAAGTACAGTGGTTATTTCGTTTATCTCACTGCCAGAATAACTGTAGGATAAATCCGAGGTGGCAATTTCTTTGCCTTGAGCTTTATCCATCAGCAAATACAAATCATTCATGTCTCGTAAGGCTAAGGGTGCAAGCACTTTATTGGAAGTTAATGCGTTTTCGATATAACTCATGGAAAATATGTCTTCTTGTCCGCTTAACACATCACCTAAATTATAAACATCGGCACGATTGGCTAACATGTCAGGAATTTTGAACACTTCACCGGATTCGGTGTAAGGATTTCCTGCCATAATGACACAGAACTTTTTGCCACGCAAGTCATAAGTCTTGGGCTCGCCCCTCCAAACACCTTCAATTCGGCGAGTGCCATCACATAACGAGATGAATTTTTGCAAAAATTCTGGATGAGTGTGTTGGATATCATCCAAATACAACATGGCATTATTGCCCATTTCTAAGGCTAAGTTGAGTTTTTCTAGCTCTTGTTTGGCCGTTGCATTGGGTGCATTGGCTGGATCTAACGACTTAACATCATGCCCCAGAGAAGGGCAGTTGATTTTCATAAAATTCAAACCCAAACGGTTGGATACATATTCCATCAGCGTGGTTTTACCGTAACCCGGAGGTGAAATCAGCATTAATAAGCCCATCAAATCGGTGCGTTTTTCGGCACCTAATGCACCCATTTGTTTAGCGAGGTTGTCACCAATAATAGGCAAATAGGATTCGTTAATCAATTTATTACGCACAAAGGAAGACAGCGGACGGGCTTTAAAGGAGTCTAAATTCATGGCGGTTTTTTGGGCTTCCATGATGGCCGTTTTTACTTTTTTGAACTCATTATAAGCAGGCACAGTGAACTTATTGTAATGACTTAATCTTTCAATAAATTCATCCACTTCAAAATGAATTGTTCTGTCATTTATAGAACCATGATCACCCAACAAATGCTTAACCTCGCAATGCATGTCTTTTGGGTTTTTACTAAAAACTTCACTTGATTGCAGCAATATGTTGACGATGGCTTCATTTAAGTAACGTTTGTTGTCCGCTTGATTTGCTTGTTGCAACAATCCCGACAACCAATAACCCACATAGTGCCATTGCTCTTTGGGTGAGTCCTTAAGGTCTGCCAAGGTATTGTTAAATTCTCTGCTTTGGGTACTGGTTTTGAAGTATGTGTGTAATTGTTCAACCAATTCAGCGGACTTATGCGAGACGTCAAATTGTTTTATGTCTGCCATTAAAAAATGAATTAAATATTCCGCCGAGTTCTGCAGTAAATTTTCGTCAAATTCCATCGCTATATTCATGTAAAAATCTTGCAGGTTTTGCTGCGTTTTCGCTATCAAATCATTGAGCATCTGTACACCACCGAAGGCTTGTTGAATTTTATTTGCTGTTTTGGCTTGATTGATTAGCTGTTTGTTATATTTGTCATCGGTAGTTTTGAGCCAAAAATAACTGGCAATGGCGCGAGCCGAAGGACTATAGCGCAGTAAGGGCTGGGTTTTGTATTTGTCTAATAATTGAGTCAATATCAACACGGCATCATTATCGTGTACGCCTTTTTCATAGCCTTCTTGGTAGCGTGGTGCGGCATAATTTTTGACTATTTGAATCAATGCTTTATCACTTTCTAATAATTTATCGAGATTCAATTCGTTTTTGTTGTTTAATGCATCATTAAAAATTGAGTACGCTAGGTATTCTGCGCGGTAAATATCGTTGTTTTCTGAAACCAAAGTTTGTTGCCAAAATTCACTTAAGTCATTAAGCAAGTCATTTGCAACCGTTTGGTAATATTCGGTACCCGATAAATGAAAGGCAAGTTTACCGTCTTTGGGCAGGATGGTTAAATCCAAGGCCTGAGTGTTGACGCTAAATTTGTGTTTGCCGAATTTAATTGCATTACCACCATCTTCAAAAATGTCTTTTTTATCTCGTAAGGAACGAATGGCTTGTTCTTTTAGAGCTTTGAGTTTGGCTTGGGTATCATCCGCTTTGACATTGTCATCAACTTCTCGCAGTTTTAACACCAAATCAGATACCTTCATCACCGTTGGATCGGATGAAAAGTAGGTGTTGAGTTCATCATTTTCACTAAATTTCAAACTGCGTTTTTCGATGCTTTTTAAAATGCGTGTCGCTGCGCTTTGCAGCGATTGGGCTTTGCGTTGCCTTTGATCAAGCAAGGTTTGTTTGCGTGCTTCAAAGGTTTCATGCAACTCATCGCGTTTGGCATATATTTGATCAAGAAACTCATCGTTTTCACTAAAAATACTTTCCAACTCTTCCAGTTGCACCAGTAGTCGCGCGAGTTGTTCGTCACAGGCATCGGGTGTATCGGCATTGGAGACGCCGTTGGAAATGCTTTGCGATAAAACCGCTAGTTGTGCACCAAATTCGGCAACCGACTCACCTGCTGATAACTCCTTGCTGGTTAATTTTGCGTGGGCTTTGGTTTGGTTAATACGGCTATATACCGTTGAGACGGATTGTAAAATCTGGGTTTTTACCGTGGTGTCATCAATTGCCAAACCATTTATCACTTCGCTCAAGGCATCCAAACCATGACTCATTTCATCGAGTTGCGACAAAATTGGTTGTAAGTCTTTGACGGTTTTGATTTTCTCTATGCTTTGATGAACCTCATCAACCACCTTGTTGTAGTATTCCATTGCATTTTCTTGCGATAAAAACTCAACCGTGCGTTTGCCCAATTCGTCAACTTCTTTGTCAACTTTGGCTGAGACTTCATCCAGTTTAGCTAAGTCGATGTAACGGTAATCTTTAAGGGAAAGCAAATGCCCTTTTTGGCGTTTGAGCTTTAACAACCCCTCAACAAAAGGGGCGGGTGTGTCCCAATTGGATATGGCAATTTCTTTGAGCAAGGCCTTGAGCTTATTTTGCGCCTCTTTTAATGCCTGTGAAGATTGTTCGCTGATGGCACGGACTTTTTCGAATTCATCCAAGACCAGCTCTGAGGTTTCGCCAATTTCTTTGAGTTGATGGGAAAACTCGCCGACTTCATCACTCTCCAGCCAATAATAACCATCGGTGACGCGTTGGATATTTTTGATTAAATCTTCATAAACTAAAATGCTGGGTTGTTGCTGGCTTATCATCTTGGTAATGGTATAAAGCTCAGAAATACCTTGCACCAATTCGGCATTGCCGATTGTCGCTAAAAAAGTTTTCTCACTGCTGTTGGCTAGAGAATATTCTTCGCTGGTGTAAGGCGTTTGCCACACTTGCATGGGATGGATGCGAGTTGGTTCGTTTGATTCACTGCGAAAAATGAGCATCTTGCCATCATCATAGAGCGAATAACCATGCCCAAAAATTGGACTGGCAAGTTCTTTTCGAATCATATTATAGGAAAATAATGCAAATTTGCCTTCATTTTGTTCGTAAAAGACATAGAGAACGTCTTCACCATTGGGAGAATTCCACTGGCGTTTAAACTTTAATCCACTGATGTCTTCAGCAAAGACCTTGGATTCTCCACTTTGCAGATAATAACCACCGGGGAATATAATGCCATGTTCGTTGGGCAGGCTTATGCAGGCATAACCGATGGCATCGATGCGTTTGACATCCTGATTGCGAGTATTGAATACGAAATAACGCCATGTTTCTTCTTTGTAGGGTAAAAATTTCAATAAAATTAAATGACCCACGCGTGCATAGAAAATTTCGGCATCATCTAACGATTGATGGGCTTCTTGCACGGGTTCTCGGTAAATCCCTTGTCCGTCTTCGGTGTTGTCTTCTATCTTGATGGTCAAATCACCACCCACGGTTTCGACAAATATTTCATCCATTATCGAAACATGCGGGTGCTTGCCTTCGATAAAATTTTCACGTTTGGTTGCAATCCATTGAAAATCATAAGCCGGTGGCAACTCCATATCTCGCTCACCACGGTCATCAATATACTTAACCTGTCCATCTACTGATAAATCCCAACGAAAGACACGCACATCAGTAATACGATCGCCGATTTGAAAGCCAGCCAGTAATTTTTGGTTGTTAATCCTTAATTGTACCAAGTGGGTGTTTTTATAATAGCTGTAGAGTTCAAAAAATTGCTTTTGAAATAAGGCATCATCCAAAAAACTGCCTTTTAGACTTTCCGCCTTTACATCAAATTTTCCGTCCTTTTCTTGTAAAGAATACAGGGCAAAGACATCGGATATTTTGGTTTCCTTTTTTAAACCAATAAAAACGTTATACCCAAAAAGCAGCTGCCCATTGATGCGAACAATATCACGAGGGACGCAATTGTTTTCGGTACGAACGCGAACACGGTCAATAACCTCAAGCACGGTTTTGCCAAATTCAGCTTCACGTTTTTCATTAAGCGAAAGAATGCCTGATTCCAGCTTTTTGTTTTGTTCCTCTAAGCGTTTGCGAATGACTTCATAGGAGCCACCTTCGGCTACGGCTTGGTTTATTATGTTGCTTTTTTTATTTTTCTCTTTTGACACGGTGATACCTTTTTATGATTTACTACAATCCCCGGGTAGTTGGTTTTTCAACTGTTTCTTACCTAAAACCTGTGGTTTTATGGGTTGACTAAAGCCAACTACCGATTTGAGTGTTACTCATTTATACGGGACAATTAAGTTTCCTTATCTTCGGATTGCTTTTCACCCTTATTGCGCGCTAAGTTTTTTATCATTTTAGTGACATTAGCGACATCAAAACTTTGTCCAGTACCGAGTTTCATGACTTTTGAAACAGCGGCTTGTAGAATGTCTGATTTTCCAATCGCTCCATCTACGGCTTTACCAACAGCGAGTGAACTCATGAATTTCTCAAGGAAATCACCGTTACCACCAACGATATCGATATTGGCTTCTTTAAGTGCTTCTGCCAAAATATGCGCTTGCTTATCGGCAATTTCGGTATTGGCTTCTATGGCCGTCATGTTCTCTTTATGGGCTAAATCCAGTGCCATGCGGAACTCTTCGTGACCTCGAACTTCTTCATTCATGGTGCCTAGTGCTTCGAATTTCTCCTCTAAACCTTTGGCTTCAGCGGCATATTGCAGTTGAATGACTTCGGCTTCGGCCTCTCCACGTTTTTTAATCGCTTCGGCTTCGGCTACTTTGATTTTGACATCGACCATGGCTTGTTGTTCTTCGCCTTTAGCATCGGCCTCTTTGACGCGAACATGTGCCATGCCCACTTCTTCGGCTCCCATGGCTTCGGCTTTGAACTTGCGTTCTTGAACGATGGCTTGGGCAATACCTGGAGCTGCAACTTTTTCTTTGACGCCTTCGGCAAGTCTTATCATTGCATCGGCTTCTTTACTGGCAGCTTCACGTTCGGCTTCGGCTAAGATAATGCGTTCGGAAGCTTTATGTTTAGCGCGGGTTTCATCGGCTTGTGCGGCTTTGATTTCTTTAATTAACTCCTGTTCAGCAATGGCTTCAGCATTAATCACATCTGATTTTTTGTTGCGTAATGCTTCTTCAACCAAGCGTAATTCTTTGATTTTTTCTTCCTGCTCGGCTACGGTTCTTTCTACCGCTATGCGCTCACGAATAACATCGGCAATGTTTTTCTTTTCAACTTCGATGTCTTTTTCTGCATTAATTTCTTGTAAGGCTACTTCACGTTCGCGGCTAACAATTTCGACTTCTCTTGTTCGAATGACTTTTTCTTCTTCAATCGCAACGGCTCGTTTGCGGTTGTTTTCAGCCACTTCAACTTCACGCAATTTATTTTCTTCTAGTACTTGCACTTCTTGTTCCATGGCAATACGGGCTTGTTCGGATTTGAGCTTTTCTTCGGATTCAATTTTTTCCTGTTCGGCAGTTTCTCTTGCTTGAACGGTTGCCACTTCACGTTCTTGCTTTGCTATCGCATCGGCTTCAATGCGTTCCAGTTCTAAAATTCTCTCACGGGCTTCCACATCGCGTTTTTTAATTCGGGTTTCTTCATCGCGTTCAAATTCATTGGTCAAAATATGTTGTTTTGCCGTTAACTCGGTAATTTTACGAATGCCTTGGGCATCTAAAATATTGTTTTCATCCAATGCTCCAATGGGTGTTTGTTCTAAGTAGTCAATCGCCGCATCTTCTAGGACATAACCATTGAGGTCTTTACCAATAACCATGATAATTTCATCGCGAAACCTATCTCGTTCTTCGTATAACTCTTCAAAATCTAATTTTTTACCAACCGTTTTTAAGGCTTCTGAAAATTTTGCACTGAATAACTCATCAACCGTGGCTTGTTTGGATGCACGTTCACAACCAATGGCTTGTGCCACCTTAAGCACATCTTCTTTGGTCTTATTCACCCGCACAAAGAAAGTTACCTTGATGTCAGCACGAATATTGTCCTTGCAAATCAAGCCATCTTGGGCACGTCTGTCAATCTCTATGGTTTTCAAGGAGATATTCATAATTTCTTTTTTATGAATAATTGGCCACACTGTTCGACCCGTAAAGGTCACATCAGGAACGGCACGCAAGGTGTTAACAATCATGGCTTGTCCCTGATCGACCTTTTTGTAAAATTTCATTAGAATTAGTGCTAACCCCATTATGACGAGGAAGATAATCCCTGCATAGGTTGCAATGGCTATTAATAAATCACTGTTCATATTTTTGCTCCGTTGTATTTTTTGAGATTCCTGCCTAAGCAGAAATGACGGTCTTTTATATTTTTGCTACGTTATAGCAATCATCTTTTTCATTGTATTCGATAAGGATAACTTTATCCCCTTTCTTAATTTCTTTTTCTGCTGGTGCTCTTATGGATAATACCATGCCAGCTTCGCCATCTTCTAATGAGGCTTGTCCAAACTCTTCATTGACTTGACCCGTTGTGACTTCACACTCTTGCCCAATCAATGTGCTTTTCTTTACTGCAGTATGGGCAATAAAAAAACCTTTAAACGGTCTTATTGTCCATGCAGTAATTGGAATAGATACAGCAAAACAGACCGCTATTAAACCTGCTCCTATCGCATAGCGTAAAATATCAAGTGGTATATGAACCAAAATAAGCGATGTAGCCAGATAACATATTAACCATGAGGTAACGATTAAAAATGAAACCACAACGGTGATTGGCACTCCCGTCAATCCCCAGTTGAGCATAAATCCGGCTAAACCACTTAAACCTTGTGCATCAGGATTGATACTGACTTCGGTTTCAAAATCCGTTTCAATCTCAATATCTGCATCAAATACATCAATGTCCACCACGCCAAATAGAGCCATCATCCAATAAAAAAGCACGATAATTAACAAAAAAGTGTAAACCACTACGGGAAAAGTTGTTATATTTGCTAAAAATGTTTCCATTATTTTTTCACCTCATCACTTTTACTTGCGTGTTTAATTAGTATTTCTGCTGCACGTTTCTTTATTTCTAGTTTGTTGTCTTCTTCGACATCAAATTTTTGCGCTAAAAACTTCATGTCTGCACCATTTAAGGAAATGGACAAGCGCAGTCGTTTCGGTTTTCGTGATATTTTTAGTCCTAATAGTTCACGAATTCGATCCGATGGATTTAGATCCCTGTCAAGCGCTTCCTTACGAATGACGTATTGAATCTTTTCTCCCACATCAAAAGCCACTTGTGTTGCTTTGATGGCTTTTTCTTCTTGTTCCCACTTTTGTAGGATTTTTTTCTTTTTCATAGGCTAGCTTTAAATTTAAATACCAGTCGTCACTGGCATTATGTTGTTAATGGGTATTTCCCTACGCTTTTTTCTTGGCTTTGGCTTTCAATCGCGCTAATACGGCTTCGGCTGCACTTTGGGTGTCACCAATGCCCGCTTGCTTCATCTTATCTGATAGGTTTTTGCCACTATTTTCAGCATCCAATTGTTCTGCGGCTAAATTTCTGTCATCAAAGTCTTCTTGCTTTTTACGAATTCTATCCAATGACTCTTTTGCCGACATCAAAGTCGAATCCGTTGTCCCAAAATTGTCTGTTATGGCTGCCGTGGCTTTTTGCACATTCTCTGTGGTTTTCACCATGGTTAATTGACGTTCATAATCCTTAAGCTGTCTTTCGGCTTTTTCCATCATGCTTTTGAGTTTTTCTATGTGTTTTTCATAAGATTGTTGAGCATCCACCTGCAAAGCTTTATCTTGTTCAAGTTCTGCCACTTTTGTGGCAATCTCTAAGGCAAGGCTTTCTTCTTTTTTGGCTAACGCATCGGCAACATAACCCTCATTCTTTTCAATTTCTGCGCTAATGGACTCTACCTTGCGAGAAGCTTGCATTTCTTTTGCCATCACTTGGGTTAAATCGTGTTTGGCTTTTTTTAAGCTTTCTTGTGCGTCTTCGATTTCTTGTTCAAAGATACGTGTGCCTTGAGAGTCAACGATTGATTCACCTAGTTCACGCGTTCCTCCTCGGATAGCTGTCATTATTTTCTTTAATATGTTCATGTTTTTCACCTTTTAATCTTACGTTATTTTAAAAAATCTTCCATAGCGGTCACTACGTCTATGGCATTTTCATTGAGTGTTACCACTTCTTCTATGACTTTGTCTAAATTTGAGTTGACCGAGAGTGCTCCATAAAGAACAAACCGATTACCTACCCGCGCATAAGCAGAAAGTGGTATGGAAATACTGGTATCGAGCATCATTTCTAACATTTGTGTGCGCTTTTCAGATTTAACTTCATCCTCCGACCACAAATAAACAATGCATATAATTTGGTTTTGGGTTTTTGTCAAAAAAATTGGAAAACCATTCATTCCGTTGATTTCAATTTGCAAAACTTCAACTTCTCCATTAATGGTTTGGCAGTCAAAAGTAAAACCTTCCCTGGTTCTGTTTTGTGATATTCGTATAGCGTAATCCTGTATGTTCATTGTTGTTTTTCTCCTAACAGTTGTTTGCTTAATGACATAATATGGCACCTGCCATAATATGTCAAGCGGTAATGCCATAATATGTCATATTTGTTCGTAATTTAACTGAGAGCTTGCCTTAGCCTCTTGAAAGAAGTGCTCTTGATTGGAATAAAATCACACAATACCTAAAATGAAACCAGTATTGCATAGCACGTCATGATAGCTTTTTTTAAATGCCAACAAGCTTATGGCGTTTATAAAAACAATAAACTGACATAAAACACCCTGTCAAACGACAAACCCTCACACCTAAAAATCTGTGAAATTCTTGAATATATTGTTAAAATGTAAAATACAGTGGGTGTCCAGCATTCACTTAAGAGGTGTTCCTGTTTGAGCACAGTTTCTAATATCAGTGAGAACTTTTTCATCCATTTGTTCTAAAAATAAATAACGGTAATTCTCTTGTTGTTTTTTTCTGATTCTTGCTAGTCCTTTGTAACTGCTGTGTTCTGAAATCACGGGGTCATAAGCTCCTCTTACATTGGAATGATAACTCGACCATTGATAGTCTTGCGGTGCTTTTACCATATCTGCTCTAACTGGGTTCATCTCGATATAACGCATACAGGACAAAACATAGACTTCATCAGCAACCAAAGAACTTTTAAAACGCCCCTCCCACAAAGTTCCTGTTCTGTTGTATTTAAAATTGACATAAGGAACATAAAATCGCCCAACTTGTTGCATCATTTGACTGATGCCATTAGTTGTATCTGCTGTTGCTAACAGATGAATGTGGTTTGTCATCAAAACATACGCATGGATCTTTACCCCTTGTTTAGTGGCTGCTTCATTTAAAATAGTTAAATACTTGTGATAATCTTCTTCTTCAAAAAAGACAGCTTCTTTATTGTTGCCACGTTGAATAACGTGGTTGGCAATGTCAGCAACAAAAAATCGTGGTTTTCTTGGCATGATTGGATCCTAAAAAAAACAGTATTATATCATAGTATGCATTAAAGGGGTACTGACCCCTTAAACTCACACAGTCAGTAAATTCTCTTTAAATTCGTATTTGTAAGCTTGCACAACCGCTCAAACTCCGTGCTAAAGAAACCTGTTTCAAAAAGAAATAATTTAGTCGTTATCCATCTATTAGATTGAGAAATTCAACTAAAATGGGTACTAACCCGAATACTGGTATTTAAATTAGAATTCATAGGTAAGTGGGATTTATCCCACTCAAATCAAACGAAGCCACATGTAGGATGCGCCACGTCCATCTGTAGTGTTTAGACAGCCTCAATGATCAAAAGAAAATCAAATCCTCCGAACCCATTGTAAGGCGTCAGTTCTTTTAAATGATTTTGTGCTACAATACCTTATTTTGTAGATAAAAACATGCCAAGAATAAAAATAAGGGTACTGACCCCTTTAGCTTAGGGCAATAATGAGTAAATCGATGAGAAAGTATATTAACACATTAGATGAAGGTCAATGGGAACCAGTATTCAAATCAGAGGGTTCAGAATCTACAATGAGTAGCCACAGAACAACTCATGAGATATCAGATTATAAAGAACCTTTTACACTAATCATTCAAAGAACGCCAAAATCAGGTCAACAACAATTAGATTTAAACCAAGAGGGTGATGAAATCCAGACAAATGGTTATACCTATCGTGTAATAGCAACATCAATCGATAGAATGAGTGATAGTGAAATCATCAACTGGTACGGTGCCAGAGCAGAAAAATCTGAAAATAAAATCAAAGAATTAATGCTAGACTTTGGTGGTGCACATATGCCTTGTGGCCAATTCCAAGCCAATGCACTATACTTTAGTATTTGCACATTATCCTACAATTTATTTGTTATGCTGCGAAATCATCTTCCTGATGAATTTAGAAAAAGCCGTTCCAAAGCTGTTAGATTGCGAATTTACTCCATGGCAGCAAAATTAATTAAACACTCACGTTCATACAAGTTGAAGCTACAAGAATTTAATCGAGACCTGTTGTCACAAATCATATATAAAATTAAACGCTACCAATTTTATCCAGTCTTAGAATAGTTGTTTGTAAATACCAAGAATTGAAAAACAGGTAAAACTAATCAGCCAATGTCTACCCATGCCTGAGATTTAGTAAAAGTTAATATAAGCTCATGATTTTGAGAAGTTAATAACTATTTTTAAAAAGAAGGTGTCTGGTATTAAATTTCAAAAAATCAAACAGGCAGACTTTAACTCAAAACCCTAAATCGCCCTGAAATCTACGATTTAGCCGAGAATTTGATTTCTATATCGGGATTTGGGTATTATATAAAGAAAATAAACTTACAGTGTATGAAACAGGAGTTAAGTGCACAGCCATGTAAATTTTTAATGGATTTCAGAAGAGAAATCCTTAAGAAGAAAATACTAAAAGGGCGCTTTAACAGCCAAAAAGTTTAAGGGGTCGGTACTAAATGGCACTAAGTTTAGGGTTCTTAGCATGGTTTTGATTTTGTATAAAACCGCTAAACATCTAGGTTTCATGCGGTTTTCAAGTATATAAAAGCGGCTTAACTTAGCAGCATTCGGGTCAGCACTCTTTTAAATGATTCTATGCTATAATACCTTCTTTTGTAGATATAAACATGCCAAGAAAATTATGATTTTTTGTTGTAGGAGTTGCCAACTACGTTATAAAGGGTACTGACCCCTTTAATTGCATAAGGGTTTGATACATTTCCTTGGTGATTGGAATGTGGTTCTTATATTTCCTCATGGGTATGACTATATCTATTGGGGAGAAGAAACCAAGTCTCAATTGTTAATGTTTCAAAATTACCAATCCATATTTACAGCCTGATTATGCATTTCTGATAAATGTTCAATAAAACAATTCATTTCTTCCACCGAAATCATGGCTTTTTGATATGTTCCATCTTTTGTCATGGTTAATATAGTTGGTAATTCGCTTTTAATGTAAATTACTTCGGGGAAAATTTCTGACTCCCAGTAATAATTTATAAAATTATTTATAACCGATAAAGCTTCTGATTCTTGAAATTCCAAATCTCTTTTAAATGAAAAACGACTATTGCCTTGTTGATGGGGCATTAACAAAGGGACAGCTCCTGCTCCTGTATGAATCAAAAATGCTTCCCCTCTCTTTCCAAATGCACCATGTGCTACATAGTTTCTGATTTGGCGTTTAATCAACACTAATTGGTTGTAATATTTGTTTATATCTGGGTTAGAAATATCCAATGCAGTTTTAAATTTATCCCCCCAGTTCCCTTCTGCTAAATCTGCAACCTCTTTGCCTGTATTAATTTTACATTGCAGTATTGCAGCATGAATAAATACGTGCTCTGTCCAAGTAAAAAAAGCATCTATAGCAGATAAGGCCAACCAATTAGCGTTTCGTTTTAACTCAATTGATGGAATTGAGATAGTTTTAGCATTATCATTGAGTACTTTAATAATACGTTCATCTTTTCTTTCTATGGCTTCACTATTCACCTTGTTGTATTCATCTAGATGGTATTGAAATCTATGGAACAAATTATAATTATAATTAAGTACATTTAGTTCGGAATTATCCGCACATATTTTTGCCCTCCATTCAAAGTATGGTTTCGAAAATTCAATAGCTTTTTGTATCAATTTAACAATTACTTTTGCATCTGCTTGTTGGGCTTCTTTGTCTTTTGCAAACAACCCAAAACCAAATTTCCGATGCTCAAGTAAATATGCTTCACCTAGGTAATCAATTGGTATTGACCAAGAAACTTTTTCAAATTGGCCTAAATTTCTAAACCCTAATAAGTCTATAAATAGAAAATAACATAAGTAATATTCTGGTAAGCTTTTACTCTCTTCTGTTTTTTGAGCTGAAAAAAGAAAATCCTTATCAGCTCTCGTTTTTTCGCTTACTGGAGATATAGGTTTTAATGTTTGGAAGATTTCAATTTTAAACTTCTCAAGGTCTTCATGGAATTTATGTTTTTTAACCATTGTAATCTCTAATTTATTTCATTGATTTCAATTTGAATAACAGTAACACCTTATTATAAATTCTTTATTATATTGCAAACCCAATACCTACTAATGCAACAATGATTGAGAGTATTGTAGTAACATGAGATCGATGGATTGCACTCCAACCACTATCCGTTAGTCTATATATAGGCTTATCAGATTGGAAAATCTGACCTTTTGGCAATGAACCACCTGTTCCAAGTTTTCGAGTTGGCACGGAGTCATGCAATACTTCAACCCACCCTCGCATTAAACAAGTTTGGAGGTTTTCTTCATGTAATTCAGTATCAGGTAGTGCCTTTTCAATCACCCAAACATTCCCTGGTTTTAGAACCATACTAACTCTTTGCTTTGAGAGTAATTTAAGTGTTTTATGGATTGAGTATTCTCGTTTCATATTTGAACCTTAATAATTTATTATTCGATAAATGCATTATATTATCATAGTTGAATTTGTTAGTTCTTCGTATTGGTAAGATTTATTTAAAATTGGTTTAATGGCTCCAAAAAATATGCACTTCATTATATAGAGTTAAAGGGGTCAGGAGTTAAAGGGGTCAGTACCCTTTAAAGATGCGTGGTAGAAAAGAAAGGCTCAAAGGATTTGACTTCGTTAGATTGTCGGTTTTAACCGACGCTTTTCAGGTTTAAGTTTAGTTTTGAGTGGGATAAATCCCACTTACCATTATATGATCCTTAGTTCAAATCAACACAATAGTTTGCTCATTATATTTTATCTGACTACAACTTCTTCAACTTATACAACAAATCCAATGCTTGTCTTGGGGTCAGTTCATCGGGATTAATTTGTCCAAGTTCTTTTTCTACGGCGGTTTCTTCGGGTAGAGTTTCGAATAAGGACATTTGTTGAGGAGCCAGTTCGGTGGTTTTGCCTGATTCTAAAATGGACAATGTTTTCTTGGCGTTTTGTAGGACTTTGCTGGGAATACCTGCAAGTGCGGCAACTTGTAAGCCATAAGAACGGCTGGCTGCGCCTTTTTTGACTGAATGTAAAAAGACAATGGAGTCATCGTGTTCTATGGCATCGAGGTGGACGTTTTCGATGTTTTGGACTTCTTTGTCAAAGGCGGTAATTTCAA
>JALSLV010000059.1 GCA_026988115.1 Lysobacterales bacterium
TTTCGGCACTTCTTTTCCAATCAACCAATACCATAAAACCGTATCTTGGGCATTCAATAATTCATCAAAATCATTAATTTGATTATCACTTAACAAATCGTAGTTATTATCGAGAAAACGAGTCAATACCACATCCAATTCTTTAGTCCCACGTCGGCAACGCCATTGAAGGTAACCTTTTTTGAGTTTTTCAGTCATTAAAACATTCCACAATAAAATCATCTATCAATTTGGCGCTACGTTTGTCTGCATTTTTGTTATATACCGTTCCCATCATCTTATCGTTTGCAAATGGATTGGTAAAAGCATGCATAACCCCTCCAAAATCGTGTTTTTGCCAATCGCATTGGGCATAATCCAGTTCTTGCCTGAGTTTTTGCCAATGCCCTTCACTGACCATGGGGTCATCCGCTCCATTGAGTAACAACACTTTGGCTTTAAAGTGCCCACGGTCTATATTATCCGCCGCTAACATCAAGCCATGAATGCTAATTATGCCTTTAACTTGCGTGTTAACTCGAGCCAAATCTTGCACGCACAAACCACCAAAACAATAACCCATAGCAACCACTTTATTTAAATCGGCATTTTCAATGGATTTAATTGCTTCAAATGCTGCTTGCATATGCGCTTGCAATAAGGCTCTGTCTTCTACAAATTTTTGCATAAGTTGGGTGTTCTCATTTATGCTTTGACCTATATGCCCCTCGCCATAGACATCAATTGCAAAACCAATATAGCCTTTTCTTGCCATATCCATGGCTTTTTCATCCACAAATTCAACACGACCTGACCACATATGCGCAATCATAACTACGGGCGTATTGGCTCTTATCTTCTTAGGCTGCGCCACAAAGCCCACAAAACGTTTGCTTCCAAGAAAATAGTCAATTGTGTGTGTTTTCATTTATTAAAATTCCACTTTACCTGCTTTAATGACTTTTTTGACCTGTTCCATTGTTTCAATTTTTTCTAATGGATTGTCTGCCACTATAACCATATCTGCGTATTTCCCGACTTCTATTGTCCCGAGGTTTTTACTTTGCCCCAATAAAGTTGCGGCATTAATTGTCGCTGCTTTCAGGGCATCTGTTGCTGACATTCCTGCTTTAACCATTAAGGCAAATTCTTTGCCATTATCTCCATGAGCACTAACACCCGAATCGGTTCCAAAAGCTATGTTTACTCCGGCTTTATAAGCTTTGGCAAATGAACCCGCAATAACAGGTCCAATAGTTGCTGCTTTTTTAGCCACAACATCAGGGAAAAAACCTTTAACTTTAGATTTTTCTGTGACCCAGTTTCCTGCAATTAATGTGGGAACAAGATAGGTTCCGTATTGTTTCATTAAGCCACGAATTTCTGCATCCGAATAAGTGCCATGCTCAATGCTAGAAACACCAGCGACAATGGCTCGTTTCATGCCCTCTTTGCCGTGCGCATGAGCGGCAACCTTAAAGCCATAATCATTCGCTGTTGCAATGATGCTTTTGAGCTCTTCCATATTAAATTGAGCATTATCACCGCTGGATGCTTCGGATAACACACCACCAGTTGCTGTTATTTTAATTAAATCCGCTCCGTCTTGGTAACGCTGTCTAACTGCCGCAGCGGCATCTGCCACACCGTTGATGACGCCATTTTTAGGACCTGGATTTGGCAACAATCCTTGACGATAGCCGTTGGTTGGATCGGCATGACCTCCTGTTGTCGCTAACGCTTTGGCTGCTGTGTAGATTCGAGGGCCTTGGGTGACGCCTTTATTGATGGCGTTTCGCAATGCGATGGTAACATTAAAAACATCGCCCAAATCGCGTACGGTAGTAAATCCAGCTTTAAGCGTTCTTTTGGCATACAAGGCGGATTGAAAAGCATAATCGGCCTCATTGAGTTTAAATTTATCCAGGTAACTGGTTTTTGAAAATTCAAAAGACAAATGCGTGTGCATGTCAATTAATCCGGGTAAACAATAGTGGTTTCCAGCTTCTACATCTACTTTTTGCTGGTCATAATCTTCGATTTTTTTAAAGACACCCTTTTCAGTTTCTATGTATTTATTGCTTTGCATTGTACCCGAATTGGCATCAAACACATGCCCACAATGAATGCTAAGTGCCATTGACAATGATGATTGTAAAATTAATAATAGGGTGAGTGTTTTTTTCATGCGTCTTTCCTCATAATTGCTTCAATTTCTGCGATGGTTTTTGGAACCTTACGGCTTAATACTTTATTGCCTTGTTTGGTAATTAAAACGTCATCTTCTATGCGAATGCCTATGCCTCGGTATTTTTTTGGTGCTTTTGAATCGGCTGCTATGTAAATTCCTGGTTCAATGGTAATGACCATATTGGGTTCAAGCTCCACCCATAAACCATCAATCGAATATTCTCCGCAATCGTGCACATCCAGCCCTAACCAATGCCCTGTTTTATGCATGTAATATTGCGCATAGGTGTGTTCTTCAATATTGGTTTGCAAGTCCCCTTTTAAGATTCCTAAATCTAACAAGCCTTGGGTAATGACTTTTACCGCTGCATCATGGTATTCGTTATAATGAAATCCAGCCTTAGCCTTTTCTAATGCCGCTGTTTGCGCATTGAGTACAATTTGATAAATCTGTGCTTGTTCTTTGCTAAAACTGCCATTAACTGGAAAGGTACGAGTTATATCCGATGCATAATAATCGTATTCAGCACCCGCATCTATTAAAACCAAGTCACCGTCTTTTAATTTTTGGTCATTATTAATGTAGTGTAAGATGCATGCATTTTTTCCCCCTCCGACGATTGGTAAATAACTTGGCGAGGAATTATGTTGGGTTATGCTGTAAAGAAATTCTGCATGGAGTTGGTATTCAAACATTCCTGGTTGGCATTTTTGCATCATTCTTATATGCGCTTGTGCGGCAATATCAGCAGAGTGTTGCATGCATTTAATTTCAGCCTTACTTTTATAGACACGCATGTCATCAAGATAAGGTTTTAATGAAATCAATTCATGCGGCGCTTCACTTTTTGCCCATTTGTTTTTGGCAACCGTACTGGTCCACTTAACCACTTGTTGATCAAAGTCCGTATCGTCTCCCAGCATAAAATAAACCTTATCACGCCCTTGCATAAGTTTTGGCAACAACTCATCACTTTGATTGACATCAAAAGAATTATCAAACTTTAACTTATCTACTGCGTCATCGAGACCAAGCATTGGGCCATTCCAAATTTCATTGTGCTTATCAACGGCTCGACAAAATAAAATGTCCTCTCCGTACTTGTTGTTAGGGCATATTATTAACAAGGCATTGGGTTCACTGCAACCCGTCAAATAATAAAAATAACTGTCAGGACGGTATTTAAAATCCGCATCTCCATTACGTATACAAACGTCTTTGGCTTTTAAAATAGCAATAGAGTCATGACCAATTATTTTTGCAACTTGTGTTCTTCTTTTTTTGAATTCTTTGGCTTTTATCATGGATAATTATTGTATGATGTGTTTCAATATTATTCCAGTAATTACGGTGAATGTTATTGTTATTTATCCCAAAACCCTAAAGCTGCTTTACATTTATTAACCCTGCTAGATAAAAATGTGATAGCAATCACAATACACAGCCATTATTGTGCTATTATTGTGTTGCAGTATAAATTTTTTAATGCAATTGACCTCTAAGCAGACACCTGAAATGATTGAGAAAGAAGACAAAATTATAAGTATTGAAAAAAAACTTAAGTCGAATAATATAGGCGACCTTCTTCCTGTCATCTATTCTGAGTTTTCTAAAGAGATGAAGCCTTTAATTATCAGCTTTTTTGAACAACTCGATGATTCCTTATTTGATCACGCAGAAAAAGCAGGATCCAATACCAAGCAAAGTTTGTATTTTGAATCGATGAGGATGATTAGAAAATTGCGCAAACCTATTTTTTTAGAATTCTTCAAAGGAATAAAAAACACTTTTCAACTCTATAAAAAAGGGGAATACGAATATTTTAATTCTGATGCCAAGTATAACAAGCAAACAAAATCTTTAAAACTGTCATTAGTTGATGAAAAAGAACTGGATGAATCCTTAGCTAAAACCAATTTAATCAACAAATCCGAGATGGCATTTCATGAAAATATTTTTGCATTGCTCAAACGCTTTTCTGTGCTTGCATCTGGAACAAAACTCAAATCAGAACATAACCCAATTGGACCTTATGTTATTGTTAACTCGTTTGCCAATAGCATTAGAACACTTGAACTAGACATTCACATAAACTTGATCGTCTACAAGTTATTTGAACGCAATGTGATGAGTCAGCTAAACAGAGTATACAACAGCATAAATGATATTTTAGCAAAGCAAGGAATAATTCCCGAAATTCAATACAACATTAATAACAACAGAGCCACACCCGCTTCAAGTTTTAACTCGCAAGCATCGAACCCAAGTAAAACAGGTTCAGAACAAGCAAATGAATCCAGCAATCCTGATAACTCTGCTGTTAGTACAAGCCAAAATATCAGTGATGAAAATTACCAATTAATCTCTAATTTATTTAAACAAAACCAAACAACAAACTCAAATCAAAATGCCAATGGAAACGTTCCAATTGCCAATATTGACCTTAATTCAATGCTCAATGCTTTATCCATATTGCAAACTGATTTATTAAGTAAAGCCAAAATTGAAAATTCAGAATCCAAATCGCCCACCGAAATAAAACAAGAACTATTGGATCAACTTCACTCATTGGATGAAAACAGTAAGGAAAAAGTCGTTAGAAAAAAAGATGAAGACACGATAGATTTGGTTGGAATGCTGTTTCAATTTATTGTCGATGACCGCAATTTACCTGCTGAAATCCAAGTCATTTTAGCACGCTTACAAATTCCTTACCTTAAAATTGCCTTGGAAGATAAAAATCTGTTTGCGGATAAGACCCATCCAGCAAGAGTCTTACTCGACAAGCTTTCATTAGCATCTGTAGGTTGGACTAAAGAAAGCGATGTAAAAGACAAATACATTAATAAATTAACGGATATTACCCATCAAATTTTTGATGCTGATAGTTACAATAAAGCGTTTTTTGATACCATCATCAATGATTTTGAGAAGTTTAGGCAAAAGCAAAAAAAGAAATCAGCGGTTTTACAAAAACGCACCCAAGAGAAAACTTTAGGCCAAGATAAAATTCAACAGGCTAAAGAATACACAGCGAAAACGCTTGTTTCAAAAATGAGCAACAAACACATGCCAACGCTGGTTAGGGATATATTATTGGGTGAATGGTCAAGCGTGTTGGTGTTAATTTACTTACGGCACGGAGTTGATTCCGCTGAATTTAAGGAGAAAATCAACTTTGTAGACCAAGTAATAAAATTTTCAGACCCTGCTGATAGCATTACAATTGAAGAGTTGCAGAATTTATCTGAAAACTTCAAAAAAGGCTTAGATCTTGTGGCTTTTAATGCCAAAGAGCTCATGGACAAACAACATCAGTTAGTTGAATGTATCAATGAAATACATCAATTAAAGTCAGAATCTTCCGTTGAAATCATTCCACCAGAAGATGTTTTAAAACTCTCTGATATTCGCAATAAAAACAATGATATTGTTGATTACATTGAAGAAATTATTGAACCAATTGAGGATACAGAAGAAGTTGAAGCCATTGAAGATGATTATTTGCAAATCATTAAAAAACTAAAAGTTGGCACCTGGTTAGAATTCAACAAAAAAGACTCTGATACAATTCGCGCCAAACTTTCATGGATTAGTCCAATAACAGGGAAATATTTATTTGTGAACTCTCGCGGCTTAAAAATCACCGATAAAACCATAAATTCCTTAGCAAAAGGACTGCGTGAAAAAAACATAAGAATTTTGCAACAAGTGGCATTGTTTGACCGTGCACTCTCCGCTATTGCGTCAAAAATGCAGAAGAAGGATTAATGATTACCTAATTTATTGTGTTTAATAACAATCGTATGACCCTTAACAATCAAATTTCCTTGATCATCCAAATCTTTTAAAACACGACCCGCCATTTCACGTGAACAACCCACTATTTTGGCAATTTCTTGGCGCGAGATTTTAATTTGGATTCCCTCTGGGTGTGTCATCGCATGCGGATCATTGCACAAATCCAATAAAGTTCGCGCAATACGACCAGTGACATCTAGAAAAGCAAGCCGATGGACTTTTCGACTGGTTTGCAACAACCTATGCGTGAGTTGAGTTCCAATATAATAAAGAATTTGAGCGGCATCTAACTTTAATTCATCCAGCATGAGAGCGCCCAACCTCTGATAACCAATTTCTGCTAATTCTGACCCTTCTTTTGTTTTGACCATCACTTCACGGCGTTCGGTACTCATAAAAAGCCCCATTTCACCAATAAAATCACCTTTATTCAAATAAGCAAGAATCAACTCCTTACCGTCTTCATTTTCATAAGAAATAGTCACTGAGCCTTCAATAATATAATAAAGTGTATTGGCTAAATCGCCAGGACGAATTATGCACGTTTTTTTAGGGAATTTTCTGTTATGGCAATGAGATAAGAAGCGATTGAGCGCTTCATTGTCTAATTTGAAAAAACTGGTATTATGAACGCGTTCATCATGATAAAGTTCATCAACACCAGAACCTTTATTAAAAATTTTTCCACCCATTTTTTTTACCGTAAATTTTTGCTTAAGCCCAACATGATACAATTATAAACACGTAATATCCATTAAATTTAACATTCTTAATATTTAATAATGAATTAACTGACAGAATTTGTCAATTTAGAATAAAATAAACTTTTAAAAAACAAATAAACCATGTCAATACATTTTCACAACACCAAAACAGGTAAAAAGGAAAAATTTATCCCATTAAACCCTGACTCCATAACAATGTATTTGTGTGGACCAACTGTTTATAATTATGCTCATATTGGCAATGCCCGACCCGCTGTGGTGTTTGATGTATTAAGCCGATTATTGCGATACCACTACCCCAAGGTGACTTATGCTCGCAATATTACCGATATTGACGATAAAATAAATAAATCTGCATTAGAACTGGGCATTAATATAAAAAAATACTCAAAAAAATATGCCGATATTTACAATGAAGACTTAAGTAAACTGGGAGTCTTACCTCCTGATATAGAACCTTATGCTACCGCGCACATTCCTCAAATTATTAACATGATTAAAGACCTTATCGATTCTGGAAATGCCTACGCAGCCGAAGGTCATGTTTTATTTGCGGTTGAATCTTATGAAAATTATGGCCGTTTATCCAATCGAAATATTGAAGACATGATAGCAGGCGCACGTGTTGAGGTAGCTCCCTATAAAAAACACCCAGCTGATTTCGTTTTATGGAAACCCTCAGATGACAGCTTACCCGGGTGGAATTCTCCATGGGGACGCGGACGCCCTGGTTGGCATATTGAATGTTCCGCCATGTGTAAAGAACATTTGGGAGACACCATTGACATTCATTGTGGCGGTCGTGATTTAGTCTTTCCACATCACGAAAATGAAGCGGCGCAAAGTTGTTGTGCAAATAAAACAGAAAGCTTTGCCAACTATTGGCTGCATAATGGCATGATTAATATGGGGCAACAAAAGATGTCAAAATCTCTTGGCAACATTTTATTAATTAAAGAAGTAGCCGAACAATACAAAGGCGAAGTCATTCGTTGGTTAATCTTAAGTGCTCAATACCGTCAGTCCGTCGACTGGAGCCAAGATTCTATTCATAAAGCACAGAAAACAATGGATAGAATTTATGCAACCTTAAGGGACAATGCCTCCATTGATGCTGAGGTTTCAAAAGACAATATTCCTCAGGTCATTATTGATTCCTTAGATGATGATTTAAATACACCCATCGCTTTTGCAGAAATCAACAAATTAGCAAAAAGTTTGGCAAAAGCACAAACACCAGAAGAAAAACAAAAATACAAATCACAACTGCTCAGTACTGGCGAACTTTTGGGCTTATTTTTGGAGAATGCAGAAGATTGGTTTAAATCTGGCACACAAGGTATTGACAGTGAAAAAGTAGAGGCTTTAATCGCCCAAAGAAATCAAGCAAGAACCGACAAAGATTGGGCAAAATCTGATGAGATTCGCGATGAACTTGCTGCCATGAATATTGTCCTAGAAGATTCAGCTAATGGCACCAGATGGAGTGTAAAAAAATAACATGAAAAGCCAACAAGAAATTATCCAAGATTTTGAAATTTTTGATGACTGGATGGAAAAATACCAATATATCATTGACTTAGGTAAAGAATTAGACAAACTTGATGAAGCCGATAAAGTAGATGCTAACAAATTACAAGGATGCCAATCACAAGTCTGGATTATTCATAAACTAACCGATGGCAAAATCATTTTTAAAGCCGAAAGCGATGCAGCCATTGTTTCAGGCCTTGTGGCGTTAGTGTTGAGTGTTTATTCGGATAAAACACCCGAAGAAATAACCCAAACCACACCCGATTTTATTGCCAAAATAGGCCTAGACAAGCACTTATCCCCAACCCGCAGCAATGGCTTATCTTCTTTACTCGCCAAAATTCAACAAACAGCAAACAGTTATTTGTAAATACCCTTTGGGAAATATAAACCAATATACGTACGGGGTTCGGACTTTAGTCCGTCTTTTTAAAACAAACGGGACTGAAGTCCCTGCCCCAAATGAGCTTTGGGGTTCGGACTTTAGTCCGTCTTTTTTAAAACAAACGGGACTAAAGTCCCTGCCCCAAATGAGTTCGGGGTTCGGACTTTAGTCCGTCTTTTTAAAACAAACGGGACTGAAGTCCCTGCCCCAATAAGCTTGGGGTTCGGACTTTAGTCCGTCTTTTAAAATACAGGAACGAGAAAATTAATAGATGATAAATAAATTACACCATTACAGTCAAATCAATGCTTATCAATTTGTCACTTTCAGAACTTTAGCAAGTGTGGATGATTATTTATTAAAAATTAACGAGTCAACACTAAACGAATCAAGCAAACAATTGCAGATTGATAATTATCTGGATAAATCTGATAAAGGCAGGGTTTTGAATAGCGAAGTGATTCGGATAGTATTAGATTATTGTAAAACACTAGAAACTGAATACTACAATTTGATTTGTATAAGTGTAATGCCAAATCATATCCATATGCTATTTAAACAAAACCAAAATATGCCTAAAATAGTACAAAAACTCAAAGGTGGTTTATCTTTTCTCATCAATAAACATCTAAATCAAAAGGGTAAATTGTGGGATGAAAATTATTTTGACAAAGCCATTCGCGATGAACGTCATTTTCAAGTGACTTATGACTACATAAAGAACAATGCCGTAAAAGCTGGTTTAGCTGATGCCAAAATACGATTTTATGGTGTTTTTGAATAAGATTAGTGACACAAAATCACTCGGGGTTCAGAATTTAGTCCGTCTTTTTCAAGCAAACGGGAGTAAAATCCCTGCCCCAAATGAGTTTGGGGTTCGGACTTTAGTCCGTCTTTTTTTAAGCAAACGGGACTGAAGTCCCTGCCCCAAATGAGTTTGGGGTTCGGACTTTAGTCCGTCTTTTTTTAAGCAAACGGGTCTAAAGACCCTGCCCCAATAAAACTGGGGTTCGGACTTTAGTCCGTCTTTTTCAAGCAAACGGGACTGAAGTCCCTGCCCTAATGAGTTTGGGGTTCGGACTTTAGTCCGTCTTTTTTTAAGCAAACGGGACTGAAGTCCCTGCCCCAAATGAGTTTGGGGTTCGGACTTTAGTCCGTCTTTTTTAAAGCAAACGGGACTGAAGTCCCTGCCCCAAATGAGCTTTGGGGTTCGGACTTTAGTCCGTCTTTTTTAAGCAAACGGGACTGAGGTCCCTGCCCCAAATGAGCTTTGGGGTTCGGATTTTAGTCCGTCTTTTTTAAAGCAAACGGGACTGAAGTCCCTGCCCCAATGGGTTTAGTGTTTTTTTGCGTTATTTAGGCATTGCTTGAGTAAAAATGCCCTTTGTTGCGGATTCACACCTGAGTCATCGCTATTTGTTTGAGTTTGCCTGAGTAACTGTGAGCAGTTGCCTTGGTTTGAGTTTGGAGAGGTTCCCGAGCCATCGCCATCTACGCTGGTGCTTGGAGATGTTCCTGAGCCATCGCCTTCAACGGCTAGGACGAAGTAAGTATTAGAGATTAAAAAAAAAGTGCGGTTAGTTTGATTGTTGTTTTCATGGTATTACTCCTGTTGATTTAAATTATCATTATACTGAAACAAAGAAAAGCCTATATAAGGATAAGTCCCTACTGCGACTGCTGTTTCATACTTGCTTAACAGATGACCCATCTGTTTGTAAAAGCTCCTTAGGGCATCGAGGGATTCTCTTTGCGCTAAGGGAGCTAAATCGGGTGGTATTTGTGATGATTCAATATACATTTGAAATAAGGGATCAACCTCTGCGGTTTTGTTTTTATTGTAGGCTACTGTATCAGTGAGGTTGTTTATCACTTTGCTTAGGATAGCAACCAATTCTTCATCACTGCGTTTTTTATAGGGTTTCTTTAATAAAATATAAACGAAATTTTCATCTTCTTCTATTATGCCTGTGTCTAACAATTTTTGGATATGGGTTTTGATGGAGGTTTTGCCATCGATGTAAGTGCGCATATTGGCGTAAAACAAAAACTTAGGCATGCCTTGGGTTTTGTTGCTGTAACAGTAGCTGTTTATTTGTGAAAAGGCTTGCTTTAACAGGTTTCTATTGAGGTTTACTGTCGGTTTATCTTTGTGTTTTATGGCTTTACTCACTGCCCGATGCGACAGCCCTGTTTTTGACATAACCAGAGATTTGTTGTTGGTTTTGTTTAATAAGGTGTTGACCAACTCATGGGTCAGCTCCTCTCGAAACTCTTGAAAATCCACATCAAACTCAATAAAAATCTTAGCCAACGCCGTTTGCATTAATTGCAACTCTTCGCTGTTTTTTAGCAAGCTAAAGGCTTTTAAGATGTTCTTTGGTATTTGTTTTTGATTCATTTTTAAGTGGAATTAGACCATTTGGTCTATATCTTAGCATTAGACTTCGTGTTTTAATAGAATTAATTGTACAAATTTGTACTTCCACTTAAAAAACCTGATGAAAATTAATGAAATGAACAAAAACACGGATAAAGAAACACCTCAATTTTCCAATCTAAAATTATTATCTGAATTCAAACAAAAGGTATTGCAATCCAAATACCTTGCCACTAATTCAGATAGAAAACTGCCTGCCGATGAAACAATTGCTAAATTTGTTGCCGCTTTTTGCCTTGAAAACAACATCAAAGCCGAAAAATTCACTGCCTTGTTTCGCTATCAGTTGGTGGATATTTTAAAAAAAGCCGAACCCGAACTACCGAATGTGCAAATTTCTGCTCGTACTGGCATTAATCGGCGAGGCATTACTTCTTTGACAAAAAACACACGACCCACCAAAGACATGTTGGTGTTGTCTTATTTAAAAAACCACTGCCAAACACACAACACCACACACATTTTGAAACACGGGCATTGCAATTCATTTGAATCCTATTGCAAACTCAGTGCCAATGGCACCCTTACCTCCACTTCTATTGCCAATGAACTGATGCGTTTGGGGTATTTAATAGACAAAGGCTCTCGTTATCAAATTATCTTGAACAATGAAGATTGATTTTCAATCCCGCGATTGACAGCTTGAGTTCACTTCATTTTGTTGAGCGTTGTGCAAATGCTCAACAAAGTTACACGGACGATGGCTGGCATCGAGTTGTTCGTGCAAAATTTTATCCCATGCCGTTTTGCACGCATTGGGTGATCCTGGCATACAAACAATTAAGGTTCCATTTGAAATGCCTGCCAAAGCTCGGCTTTGCACCGTTGAGGTTCCAATTTCTTGATAAGAAATGGCTCGAAACAACTCACCAAAACCAGGAACCATTTTCATTAACAACGGTTCAACCGCTTGTGGTGTATTGTCGCGTACGGTAAAGCCAGTTCCGCCAGTAATCAAGACCACACTAACATCATCGCGATAAATCCAGTCAGAGACCACTGCGCGGATGTGAAATATATCGTCTTTGGTGATTTTCTTATCGGCTAAATTATGCCCTGCTTGTTTGAGCCGCTCAACCAAGGCTTGCCCTGAGCTGTCGGTTTCTTCGGTGCGCGTATCACTAACGGTATGAACGGCAATGTTTAATGACTTAAATGGTTTTTGTTGTTTGTGTGACATCTGCATTGATTGGTTGGTTTATGAATGCGTTGATTTTAACAGTTTTTTTAACTACGTCAAAATCGTTTCGTCCTAGATGAGCCCTTTTTGATAGGCATCAAGTATCTTCACTAACGCACTGGGATGTGCATATTTGCTTAATTGTTTGATTGCAACCCACTTATCGGCATCACTTAGAGCAATTTTACCAACAGGTTTAATTACGTTAATGGTTAAAATTCGATGACTTAAAACATGCCTTAGGGAAAATAATTCGTCTCCGTGTTGTTTTTTTGCTTTAATCAATTCATTATTTTTATTTAATTCTGGCAAAAACCAAAGACCAGCCCAAATTCCTGTGCTTTTTCTCTGTCGCAAGAGTATTTTGTTATCTTGTACCGACAAAAGTGTATTTAAAGTGACTGCTATTTGTTTTGTCTTAGTTTGTTTAGGCGGGTAAAGTTCAGTTTCATTTGTTTGATAGGCTTGACACAAAACAGTTAAAGGACATTGACAACAATGAGGGTTTGAACGCACACAAACCAGCGAGCCCAAATCCATTAAGCCTTGGTTATAATTTTTAGGTCGTTGTTGACTCATGTTTTGTTCTGCCAACAACCATAAGCGTTTTGTGTATTGAGATAATTGCGCATCACCAACCTTATAAACACGACTCATCACGCGTTTAACATTACCATCCAAAATTGCAAAAGGTAGATTTGAACTCAAAGATAATATCGCCCCTGCCGTTGTCTTGCCAATTCCTGGTAATGCCATGAGTTGTTTTAAATCAACGGGCAATTGTGCCTTATATTTTTGAGTACAGATTTGGGCGGTTTTATGAATATTGCGAGCGCGGTTATAATAGCCAAGACCAGACCACAGAGAAAGCACATCATGTACCTCGGCTTGAGCCAATGCCTTCATGCTGGGAAATTTAGCAATAAAAGCATTAAAATAATCAATGACTTTAGAAACTTGTGTCTGTTGCAACATAATTTCAGAAATCCAAACCAAATAGGAATCCTCAACCTGCCAAGGCAAGTCTTTACGACCGTATTCGTCATACCAGTTTAACAGCAGTGATTGAAATTGCTTAATTTGATTCATCTTGCTATGTTACCCATAAATAAATGGTTTACAATAAGCTTTTAAATTATTTGGCAAAGCCTCAATTGAAACAACTGATAAGCCTGCATTCATGCGAAGAAATCATTAAGAAAAGCACCTTTATTACTCTGGTTGCTCCGATTCTTTCTGTGCAGGAGGCAAAAGATTTTCTAGCTGAACATTCTGATTTGAATGCAACACACAACTGTTGGGCGTACAAAATTGGTCAAATATATCGCTTCACAGATGACGGCGAACCCTCTGGTACAGCAGGAAAACCCATGTATAATGCCATTGATGGACAAGACTTTGATAATACCATTGCTTTATCAATCCGCTATTATGGTGGGATTAAACTGGGCACTGGCGGATTAATGCGTGCTTACGGTGGCGGCGTCAGTCGTTGCTTGCAAGCAGCCCAATGTGAAGTCATACAAGATATTTGTGAAGTGACATTGAGTGTGCCCTTTGCTTACATACAAAGCGTTCATAACTTATGCACTCATGTTGATGCTAAAATCTTAAGTGAAAATTTTAATGAAAAGGGTGCCTTAATGGTGGTTAGTCTATTGGCAAAAAATAAAGAAGACTTTGTTGAAAAATTAATCAATTCATCCAAAGGAACAATAACAGAAATCACTCCAGACTAGCCCGAATATTTCATAGGATAAGCTAAAAATAAGGCATTTATCTTTAAATAACAACACCTTATCTCAACATTGTTACGGTTACACTTTGTACAAGTGGCTTTAAAGAAAAACTAGCTTCATATCTTGCATAAATATCACTAAAACCTATGAATAACTAGGTATATAGTGATATTTATGCAACCTATTTCGCTATTTTCCCTTTAAACTCCATTCTCCTATGAAATATTCAGGCTAGCTTACACATTTTATTTTGTAAGGTTGGTTTACCCACCATGGTTACATGCAAAGACTCCAAACTTGTTGTCAACCTTGTGGTGGGTAAACCCACCTTACGAATTTGGATATTGGGAATTGGGCTATGGTTAAATGATGATTATTGTTGATTTAATTGATTCTAAAGTAAATAATACCTTTTTAAAAAGATTGCTCAAAAGTGTTTATTAAAAAAATATTCAATACCATAAGACAAGTAAAGATTAAAGAACTGGCTATTCGGTTTGAGTCATGCCATTTATGTCATTGGCGTTTGCAATTAAAAATTCACAATGATGAAATGGGTGTTAGGTGCACTCGGTGTTTTGCAACACCTGTATCGCAATCTATGGGTTTTGTTTTAAAAAAACATTTAAATTCATCCACTAAGGTTATCTATGAGTTGTCTTCAAGGGGTTCTTTTGTTCGTTTTTTAAAAAAGCTCCATGTCAAATTGGTTTTGAGTGAGTACTTTGACACAATAGATGGTGGCATTATCCATGATGGTATTTTATGTCAAAATGTCGAGAAGTTAACATTTCCAGATAATAGCTTTGATATTTGCACCTCTTTAGAGGTTTTTGAACATGTTGAAAATGATATGCAAGGCTTTAAAGAAATATATCGTGTATTGAAAAAAAATGGAACTTTTTTATTTACTGTTCCAATTGATTTAACTAATGAAACTATTGAAAGAACCAAAATAACTCACGGTGGAAGAGTAAATATTTTAGAGCCTGAATATCACTCAGATAATATTAGAGGTACATCTAAAGTATTTTGTTACAGAAACTACGGATATGACATTATTGATAAACTTAAACAAGTGGGTTTTATCAATTGCGAAATATACACTTCGCCCAAATCAAGCTTATTTGGATTTGGGCGACCTGTTATTATTGCAAAAAAATAATTCAGACCAAATATTTTAGGCCCATGTGAAATGTAATGAGTAATGAATAATTAGCCCATTACAAACATGAAGTGCGTAACTTCACCCTAACAAGAAAAAACACAAGAACACCAACCTCATTTAAATTACCCATCAGGTAGCCATTAGGGGCAGGGACTTTAGTCCCGTTGTTTAAAAGACGGACTAAAAGTCCGAACCCCACTAGCATGAGCAGTAATTTGTAAGCGTCAACCAAAGCACACTCTATAAATATTCAATCAAAAAAGGCACAATTCTCAGATTTACTATCGAGGAAACTTATGCTTGCAATTACCAATCAAAAAATATATCTTTATCGTGACTATGT
>JALSLV010000060.1 GCA_026988115.1 Lysobacterales bacterium
GGAGTGGTCACCATCTGGAATGAGAATGGTTTGGTAATGAGCGAAACATTGTATAAAGATGATGAGAGGGTGAATTAACTTTTTACCCGTTAGAAACGTGCATGAAACAACTTCCCGATTTCTAACTTGTCTTTTTGCTCCAGGTGGACTGATCTCATTCGTTGCGTAGCTTGCTATGCGCCTCATGAGATCATTCCACCTGAAACAAAAATCCTACGTTATAATTTCGGGAAGTTATTCCATGCACGTTCCTTAATATAGTTTAAATATGTCAAATAAGAATAAAAATATGGCAACAAAATCTGGGGGAGTCGGGTATCTAATCAATACCATTCAAACCTTATTCGTGGGAATGCTTAGAATATGGACAATTCCGATTGTTTTAATGCTAAGTGTTGCTTCAGGCTTTACCACTTACTATGGGCTGTCCCATTTTATTACCCCTTGGATTGCTTTGGTTATTACCGTTGCAATTCAATCAATTGTGGTTATTTGTTCTTTGGAAATGGCGGGGATACATTGGAAAGCGAATCGCTTACGTTATTTTTCAGTGGTGTTGTCATTGCTTATTGCATTAATGGCTTCTATTTCTTTTTCCTATTTTAAATTTTATGAAATATCACAAAAAGATACCATTCACATTGACCGTCTTAATTTAATTCGGCAGGATGTTAAAGGCTATGTTAGTGAAATTTTAAAGATTAAGGCAACTGTTTTAAAGCAACAACATAAGGATCTTAAAAAAGCATCTGAAGAAGTTTCTCAAGCTTATTTTGGTACCCATCCGCTTATTGTTGCTGGATATAGAAACCAAGTGGGGCAGGGGCCTTTTTGGAAGCACTATAATCAACTTTATCAAGAAAAAAAGGCTAAGCAAGCAATACTTGATTTGGAATTTATTGAATTAGATAAAAAAGTTCAAACCTTACAAGGGAGTTTAAGTGAGCTGGATATTGCTAATAATCTTGAATTTTCTTATTCACAAGTGTTAAAAGATTACCAAGATGTTCAACTACAGGTAGGGAAGTTATCCAGTGCAATAGGGATGGGGCAACCTGAGGCACCTTTATTAATGACTTACAAGCAATATACTGAAGATGTTAATCCTTCTGTTTCTATGTGGAAAGGCTTTTCTGTATTTGCCTTTATTTGTGCCGCAATGGTTGATTTTTTTACAGTTCTATTATCTTACCGGTTAGAATTTACTGCACCAGGGCCATTAACTCAAGAGGAGGAGGAGTTGGTTTTTGAGTGCTTAAGGCAGTTTACTGACTTTACTATTAATGCTAATGATGAATTGCAAATGGTCATTGAAAAGACCGAGCTAGAAAAAGCACGGCGATACTCTGACTGGTCAAGGATGTTTGCCGTTGGTTTGTTGTTAAATCGAGGATTCTTACGAAAAATTGATCATAGAACCGTTGAGTTTTCACCAAACCTTTATCCTTTGATTGCTGAAAAAATGTCAGAAAAAATAACTCAGTTAAAAACAGCGACAGCACATTCTGAGCAGGTACAGGCCGGTGAGTGAATCAAAAACACAAATTGATAGTTGGTTAATGACATTATCTTCGGAAAACCAAGATAATTATGATGAAACTTGGGAAGCTGGTTTTGAAGTCGACCGGCAAATAATTAATACTAAATTTGGCCCATATAACAAGCTATTTGCACGTCCTGAAAACTTTGTAAAACGTTTTTATCATACGATTTACCCTTTGTCTGTTGAGGAATGGCAGTGTGTAGAGCAAGCGACGCTGTATGATGGGTTTTGTACTGTTGATATTATTTTGGATGTGCGATTTCAGGCAACGGTTAAGTATGCATTAAGCCATAGAGAAATTTTGTCTGAATTAAATGAACATATCAAAAATTCATATTTTAATTTGGCATTTGATATTGTCAATAAAGAACTGTTGAACCTATCTGATGGAGCTTGGGTGCAAACAGGTTTAGAGCCTACAGAGAAAAAAATCTGTACTTTAATTTCTGAAATGTTGATTTTAAAAAATATCCAATCTGAAGTAAACTGCCAATTAAAACCAAGCTTCAAAGCATTTCCTGATGTGGAGTTTGCAAAAGAAAGTGTTTACCTTTCAGTGCTAAAGAAAAGTTTTGAATTTAACCAGCAAGAAAGAGATGAGTTTTTTAGACAGCAGCAACAAAGGGATAAACAAAAGTTAGCGCATAAGCGGGAGCAGTTACAACAAATCAATGAAGTGGCAGAGCTTGAAAGAAAAAAACAAGCCTTACAAG
>JALSLV010000061.1 GCA_026988115.1 Lysobacterales bacterium
CCTGTTAGTTGATTGAATTTTATCTAACAAGGCGAGTTTTTAAAAGCCTGCCACACTCATTGTTCCGCTACGCTCCACAATGAGTGTGGCAATTATTTAACAATAACGTTGTGAAACTATACAATTATTAATGTTTCTGAAGCAAAAGCCAAATTATCGCAATTAATTGATATGGTGTATCATGGTGAAAAGGTTGTTATCGCTAAAAACAACTTGCCAATTGTTGATCTTGTTATTCACCAACCAACAGGAAAGAGAAAACTGGGTCTGCTTGAAGGGATGGTTGATATTCCAGATGATTTAATGGAAGAGAATGACGATATTAATGCCATGTTTTATGGGAACGGCAAGTGAAAATCATCATTGATACACACATTTTTCTTTGGGCTATATCTGATAACTCTAAACTAAAGAAAAAACAATGCCAAGCTTTACAAACACTTAGCAATACCATATACCTTAGTTCGATTAGCGTTACAGAATTAATGATTAAATCATCAATAGGAAAACTGACTATAAATTTTGACCCAATAGCAATAGCCAAAGAGTCAGGTTTCACCTTATTAGATTACAATGCAGATGATGCCTGTGCGCTCAAAGACCTGCCTTTTCATCACAAAGACCCTTTTGATAGAATGCTTATCTCGCAAGCGATAAACCGAAAGTATAAAATAATGACCGCTGATAATAAGTTCAGTGATTACGATTGTCAGTTGTTTAAAACTTAAATAAGTTTGTTGAATACTTATATCGGTATCACTCATAGTTATTTCACAAGGTTAAAACATGAACAACAGGGATAAGTTTAAAATAAAAGCGATGGCTTTACAAAGGTGGAAAATGCTTATGCATTCCTTTGGTTTGTTTCAGAAAATAGCGGCTTTTAGTGAGTTAATTGGCGCTATTTGTGCTAGATAAAAGCTTAAAGAGAATTTAACAAAGAAATTAACAGTTAATGTCTTATAATGCTTGGATTGTGAACTGTTAAATTTAGAAGCTACAACTATCCTGACATAGAGTGAATTAGCATCCTCTAATAATAAGTTTAAGAGGATGCTTTTATACGTTTAACTATTTGTAGAGATTAAAAATCCCATGGATTAAACCTTGTACAGATTTCTCTACAATCAACATAATCTTGGTAACATGCTCCTAGTTCAGATTGATTACTTGCAAGTGCTTTACAATGAAATAGGTCATTTGTGCACTGTTGACAGGTTGGATAAACCCCTGCCACTTGAAATAAGCTTGATTCATCTAAATTTGCCTTTTGTAAAAGTGCATAATTTTCTTGTTGCTTATTGTTAGATACACTAATAACTTTATTATCTTGAGACTTAGAAGGTTTATTCATATTTAACGTAAAACTTGTGTTTGCAAAAGCACTGAAAGTTAGCAATGTAATTAATATAAATGATAATTTATTTTTCATAATTTACTCCAATTTAAAAATTTTGAGAAAATTCTCATATTTAGTATATGGGGGAAATTGATTATGCGTTATTAAATTAGCGCCTATAAAAGGTATGGAAACACCAAGTGTTTGCAATTTAGCGACCAAATATTATAATTTACCGACTTGGGTTTGTTAAAATCTTATCTCTCTATTATATTAATCGTACTTACTAACTTTATAGAGAAAACAAACATGAAAAATAACTTATTCTCAGTTGCTTTACTCATTTTAATAGCATCGTTGTCAAATGTAATTTACAGTTCAAAAGTGCAAGCAAGTTTTACCATGACCGCTTGTAAACATAACGGTAAAATATTTGCAGTTATTGAAACAGGAGAGTCGTGCATTGCCGCTCACCAAGCAATAAGTGGAGCAAAAACATTACACAGCACTGCAAATGGCTACTTATATGAACAATATATAGGAAGTAGCATTCCATATACACCAGTGCTAAACATTCATTCGTCTAACTGTATTTTAACAGAATCGATATCAGGAAATATAGGAGATTGATTTTATTGTTTGATGTTAGATTTTACAACCTTGTTGATGGAAATTCATTTTTTTAGAATTTTCTATAAAAATAATATATAATCATCTTTTCTACGCTGAATTCGAGTCATAAGGACAAAGACAATGAAGGTTTATTAGATTAAATAAAAAGGAGAACATAACCATTCTCCCTTGGGTATTTTTTATTACAATATAAGAAGATTGTTATATACGAGGTCTGTTTGTAGTGGAGTCCATAGATGGGGCGAAATCAAAAAACTTCAATCAAGGCAAATGAGTTTAATAGTTGGCTATTTATAGGTATCTTTCATAATGCTTACCTGTACTTGTACGGTGGCGTGAAAATTCTTTCCAAAAGGATTTTTTGTGAATTATTTAACGTAGAGTGGTTTTTTACAACTTATTAACACGTTATACAAGTAGAGCAAAGATACCTCTACTCAATATAAACTTAATTTTATCCTTAAATCCATGACCGAACTCAAACATATTAACATTATAAAATCATTTATCCTGCCATTTTTGGTTCTCGTTGTTGTTCAAGTTTATGGTGTTCAGTTTAATAAACCTAGCTTAGGTGATGGTTATGCCAAAAGACCGATTTGGTCTTTAGCGAAAGATAGTGATGGGTTTGTTTGGTTAGCAACTTCAGTAAACATATTAAAATTTGATGGGTATAAATTTGAGCCTATCAACTTACCAAGTGAATTTAAGTATGAAAAGCAAACAATCCACATAGACTTTCTTAATAGATTATGGATAGGTTCTGAGTTTGGAGATTTAATCTTATATATGAACAACAAGATTATTAAAACCTATAAACTTACTACTGATTCAAAAGCTAACCTTAGGGTTTATAAAATATTATCTGATGATAATAATAATATATACTTAGCAACTTCAAAAGGGTTGTTTTTTCTTGATGCACTTAAGGATAAAGTAATAAATATTGGTATGTTAAACAACAATGTAAAAGACATTTTTATCAAAAAAGATAATGCTATTTACATTTCTTCTAACAACAAAATATTCTACCTTAGTGTAAATGATGGAAATTTTAACTATACCGAAGTAGCTTCATTCTCATCAGACGAGTTGGTCACTTCATTATTGCCAGTAAATAATTTTGAGATGCTTATTGGAACAACAAAGAAACTTTATAGTTTAGATTTAACAAATAGTTTGAAGCCAAAAATTGTAGGTCTTGAATCAAATGTTATCTTAAATATTCGATCAAATGACAAGTGGATTTTTGTTGGTACATTATTAAATGGATTGTTCTTAATAGATAGAAAAACGAATCTCATCCATAATTATAAAAATTCACCAAATGATAAACAAAGTATTTCCGATGATTTGATAGTTTCGCTACTTTTAGATAAAAAGGGAATTCTATTTATCGGTACATTTTATGGAAATGTTAGTATTCTAGACACTAATACTCTAAATTTTGAACAACTAGATAAATTGGCAATTAACCAAACGTGCATAAAATCTAACACTATTTATTCAATTTATGTTGATAGGGATAATTCTCTTTGGCTAAGTACTTTAAATGGAGTGGTTCATTATTCAAAAAATATATGCACTAGGTATGAGTCAAACTTAAGTATAAATTCATTGTCGCATCCAGAGATTAGATCTGTCTTTACAGACAATAATCAAGATTATTGGATTTCCACAAATTCTGGATTAAACCACCTAAGCTTAGCCACACAATTAATTGATAGATTAGAAAAACAAGTACCACAAATAGCAACTATTTTTTCTTTCAATTTTGATGATAATGATATGCTAATTGGAACAGAAAAAGGATTATTCCAATACAATAAAGTAACAAAGAGGTCATTCCACTTCCCCGTTGGAAACGATTTGTTGATTGATGCTGAATATACATCATACATAAAAACAGACACAGGTGATTATATCTTTATAACAAGTGTTGGGGTAGCTAAGCTAGATCATGGTAAAATTAAATTAATAAAAGAAATAAACGCTAAAATAGGTACAACTGAATTAACAGGCATACATTTAAGCAAAAGAAAGAATATTCTATGGATATCTACACTAACTAACGGCTTGTTTTCATTTAAAGATTTTTATTCTTTAATAAAACACTATAAGCGTGGTGAAGACCTCCCTTTAACTGCTCAATTATTAGATATTTTAGAAGATGACAACAATAATTTGTGGGTTAGCAGTTTAAATGGTTTATATAGAATAAACACGTTAAATGCTGATATCCACATTTTTCATGAAAATGATGGATTACAAGGGGATACTTTCAAACGAGGGGCGTCTTTTCGAGCAAGCGATGGAAAACTTTACTTTGGTGGAATAAACGGAATTGTTAATTTCTATCCATCGAAGATTAAGTTAAATAATATGCCTCCACGAATTGCCTTAACTGATTTTACATATTTTAATAATGTGTTGAAATATGGAGCAAAAACTCAATCAGGATTTAAGTTAGATAAACCTATAAATTATTTAAAAGAAATTGAGCTTGGATACCAAGATTATATCATAGGTTTTGAGTTTGCAGCCCTTGATTATGCGGACCCAATGCGAAACCAATACGCCTACCGGTTAAAGGGATTTCAACAAGATTGGGTTTACACTGATGCAAAAAGTCGTCAAGCAACCTATACTAACTTAAGTTCAGGTGAATATGTTTTTCAAGTTAAAGGTTCAAACAAAGATGGTGTGTGGTCAACAGAACCTAAAGAATTAAAAATCATTGTCCATCCTGCTCCTTGGCTTTCTCCTTGGGCTTACGCTTTATACACTTTTTTTATTCTTCTATCCATTTGGGGCTTTATTCGTTTTAAAACCATTGCGAGTCGAAAACGTGCAATTTATTTACAACAAAAAGTAAAAGAACGCACTCAAGAAGTGAATCAACAAAAAAAAATGGTAGAGGCTCTTCTTCAACATAAAAATGAAGTGTTCGCAAATATTACGCACGAATTTAAAACACCATTAAGTTTAATTTTAGGACCCGCAGATCAGTTAAGCCACAAGCTTGGAAATCAATATTCAAAAGAGCTGAATATGATTAAAAGAAATGCAAACCGTTTACTCTTAATGGTAAAACAAATTTTAAAACTATCGCAAGCTGAACATGACAAAAATGTTAAACGCGAACCTCAAGCAATTCAACCGATATTGTTGATGTTATATGAGTCTTTCAAACCCATTGCGGATAGTAAAAGCATTAGTTTTGACATAGAAAATGAAATAGATGCTAATATAAATACAACTCTAGAGTGTCTAGAAATAATCATAGGTAACTTGTTATCAAATGCTTTGAAGTTTACTAATTCTGGAGGCTCGGTTTCAATTTCATCTAAACTAACTAACAAGCAAATAATAATAAGTGTTTCTGATTCAGGCTCAGGAATAGAGCAAAGTGATATTAAGAAGATATTTAATAGGTTTGTGAGAATTGAATCACATAAAGAAATTGCAGGAACTGGCATTGGGTTATTTGTAGCTAAAGAAGTAGCACAGGCAAATGATGGCTTCCTAGAAGTTGTTAGTGAGTGGGGTAAGGGCTCTACTTTTAAAGTCACTTTGCCGACAACAAAGCTTAAGTCTAATATTGGGCTCTCCCAAGTAATTGTGGATCAAATGATTATGAATGTTAGTAATGAAATGAATACAGTAAAAATCAAACAAGAAGATAAACCTAAAAAGAATAGAACCTCTGTTTTAATTATTGAAGACAATTTAGATATGCAAGAACATATTAATAATGTACTAAAACACGATTTTTATTGTCTGTTTGCAAGCAGAGGAAGAAAAGGAATTGCTACAGCATTGAAAGAAGTTCCTGATGTTGTTATTTGTGATGTAATGATGCCTACTATGAATGGCTATCAAGTCACAAGAGTGTTACGTCATGACAGTAGAACTTCACACATCCCTATAATAATGTTAACAGCACTAAATACCAAAGAAAGTCGTATTAAAGGTTGGCGTGAAAATATTGATACTTATATTACTAAACCATTCGACTCTACTGAATTAATTGCTCAACTAAAAAATATATTAACTATTAGAAAACTTCTTCAAGACCAGACAAATAAGGCCATTAAAAATAACTTACCATTAAACTCTATTGATTTGCCCAAACAAGACCAAATTTTTATTGAGAAACTAAGGGACGTTATTGCTAAATATTATGTAAATGAATATTTTCAGGTTGCTGATATAGCCTCCAAAATGGCGGTAAGTGAGCGTCAATTACAAAGAAAAATAAAAGCATTGATTAATGAAAGTCCTATGGAGGTGTTGAGAGATTATAGATTGGAAAAATCTGCGATGATGCTTAAAGATGGTTATCAGGTTGGGATAATAAGTGACTCTGTTGGATTTAGCTCGGTTTCGTATTACAGTAGATGTTTTAAGAAAAAATATGGAATGACACCAAAACGATACCAAACATTAAATAACAAAAAAATATTTTAGAATTAAATCCCCCGTATTAGCTACGAGGGATTATAAAAAAACTATTTTAGAATCTTATTAATGGTTAATATGTCTTTTTCTGATAAATTTCCAGCCGAACGCTTTAAGCCAAGGTATTGGATAAAATAATCGTATTTGGCTTTAGAATAATCACGCTGGGCTTGGTATAAGCTGCGTTGTGAGTTGAGTACATCCACAATTGTCCGTGTGCCGACTTCATAACCTGCTTCGGTGGCTTCTAATCCACTTTGGGCAGAAATCATTGCTTGTTTTCGTGCTTCAACACTGCTTTTTGCAGCCAATGTTCCGTGGTAGGCGTTGCGCACCTTGCGGATGACACTGCGGCGAGCTTGCTCGTACCTATCCATCGCTGCTTTGTGGTTGTGCACCGATTGCCTAACTTGTGATTGAGTTCTTCCACCAGAATAAATAGGCAAATTAAAGTTTAGCGAGATAGTGTTGGTCTCAGATGTTCTGTCTGTTTCAAAAACGTCAACAATAAAACCACCAGGATTATCTGGATCGGGGCGAGATTGAGAAAAGGTAGCATTTGGATTTAATGAATGGTTGCGTGAGAGGCTAAGACCCACTGTTGGAAAATGCCCTGCACGACTGACCTGAATTTGTTTTTCGGCAATTTCAGCATTGAGTTGCGCGGCAGCAAGATCGGGGTTGTTTGCGATAGCACGTTCCTGATAAACATCCATGGTTTCAAGGTTAAATGTATTGTAGTCTATGTCGTTGGGTACAGGACTTAATTCTGTGTAGTACTTTTGTGTCATTTCAAACAAGGCTTCTTTGCTGTCATCCAGTTGGTTTTTTGCAAGAATGACAGAGGCGCGCGCACCATCGTATCGTGCTCGCGATTCATGCACATCGGTAATGGCGGCTAACCCCACTTCAAAGCGTTGTTCGGCTTGGTCGAGTTGTCTTTGAATGGCTTTTTCTTCCGCTTTAGAAAAGGTTAGCGAATCTTTGGCTCCAAGAACATTAAAATAACTTTGTGCAACACGCAATATAAAGTCTTGGTATTGTGTGTCGTAATCAGAGACAGATTTTAAAACTTGCAGTTTAGAAATTTTATAGTTGCCATAGTTTTTGTGGTCATAGATGGATTGATTAACGCCGATATTCCACCCTTCGGTATTAATATCAAAGGTTTGAAATGGAATGAGGCTGCCGCCACTTTCTGTATCGCCCTTGGTTTTATTCCAGCCGCCACTGGCTTGAGGCAAAAAAGCTGCGAAAGCTTGTTTCTTTCCTTCACTGCTGGCATTTAAAGTGTGCTTTGCAGCAGATAATTGAGGGTCATGTGCTTCGGACTGTTTAAAGACCTCAGCCAAATCTGCACTTAATGCAGAAAAACTAAGGGTCAAAGCACTAATGCTTAAAGTTAATTTTTTCATAATAGTTATTTTGTTTTATAGTTCAAATACTGTTGTTTCTTCAATTGTTTGCAGTTCTTTGACAACAGTTTCGAATAAAGTTTCAACCTGCGCTTGTCCATCGGTGCTTTTTGTAATAAGGCAGGCCGTCATAATTGGGTCAGTGCCAATAATGGCAAATATTTTCCCATCTTGTTTAATGTTTTCAAGTAAGAATTCGGGCACTTCTTCAAAAGAACCCGTAGCAACAATACAATCGTATTTATAGGTTGAATTGAGATTGAAAACATTGTTTTTTTCGCATTTAGCATTAGTAATATTGGCTTCTGCTAATTTTTCAAGAGCCGAATCAATGAAATCTTGATGAATATCAATACTGGTAACATGCGCAGAGGATAAAGCCAATAAAGCCGTCATGTAAGCACTGCCCGTGCCAATTTCTAAAACCTTCTCATTGCCTGTTAAGTTTAATGACTGCAAAACACGGCCTTCTAAAATAGGTTTCATCATGTATTGCTCATGCGCCAAAGGTATTTCTAAATCGCTAAATGCCAGTTTTCTGTGCTCAACAGGAACAAATTCTTCACGTTGTAGTTTGCGCATAATGTTAATGTTATCTGGACTGACAAAGTCCCATGTGCGCACTTGATTGAGTAACATGTTTTCTCTGGCTGTATTAAAATTCATTGTTTTCACCTAATTTTTGGTTCTTTGTGGCAATTATCTCTATAATTGCTCGCAGAAAATTTATTTAACAAATAGTGGGTGCATAAGTTACCTTATAACTATTAATAACACAATGGGCTAAAAGTCACTAATGCATCAAAAACAATTAACAGAACTGCTGGTTAACGGATTAGAACAACTTAAATTAGACAGCTCTAAAGCTCGCCAGCTTATCGACTATATTTTGCTCTTAGAAAAGTGGAACAAAACCTACAATATTACCGCTATTCGTGACCTCAAGCAGATGGTTATTTTACACCTGATTGACAGTGCGTCAGTTTACCGCTATTTAAAGGGAAACTCAATCATTGATGTCGGAACAGGTGGTGGAATACCTGGAATCATCTTTGCTATTCTTAATCCTGAACTAAAAATAACTTTATTGGATAGCAGTCAAAAGAAAACCCGATTTTTACGTTTTGCGCAAAGACAGCTAAAAATAGCTAATGTGACAGTTGTTTGCCAAAGAGTTGAAAAATTTCAAGCCAACAAACCCTTTGATGTGGTAATATCACGAGCCTTCACCGAAGTCGGAAATTTTTTAAAATTATCGGGTCACTTGTGCGCACACTCAGGGCAAATGTTAGCCATGAAAGGTCCTCGGATAGAATCTGAAAAAAAAGCACAAGAACTGGGTTTTGAATTGGAGCAAGATATTGATGTGAAGGTGCCTTTTTTAGAGGCACAAAGACGATTATTGGTATTTAATAAATTATGAGTAAAAAGACAAAAATATTGGCTATTGCCAACCAAAAAGGTGGCGTGGGAAAAACAACGACCAGTGTAAATTTGGCAGCGGGTTTAGCCCAACTAAATAAGTCAGTCTTGCTTATTGATTTAGATCCACAGGGCAATGCCACCATGGGTTGTGGCATTAATTCACGCGAAGTGCAACCCAACGCCTGCGATATGTTGTTGCAAGAAGACAACATTAACAACCTCATTTTACGTGCTGAATCTGCTCAGATGGATGTTATTGGTTCAAACACCGATTTAACCGCTGCAGAATTAGAGTTGATGGCACAAAACACACCAGAAACGGTTCTAAAAAAACAACTTGGACGCTTAGATAAGCATTACGACTATATTATTATTGATTGCCCTCCTTCTCTCAACATCTTAACCATTAATGCATTGGTAGCAGCAGATGGAATTATTATTCCTATGCAGTGTGAATATTATGCACTGGAGGGTTTGGCATCCTTGTTGGATACCATTCAACGCGTGCAATCTAACGCCAACCCAGATTTGGAAATCGAAGGCATTATCCGCACCATGTTTGATGGCCGCAATAACTTAGCCAATGATGTTTCTGCTCAACTATTAGAACATTTCGGTGACAAGGTTTATATCACGGTTATTCCCCGCAATGTTCGTGTAGCAGAAGCACCATCGCATGGAATGAGTGTTATTGAGTACGATAAATCATCCCGTGGAGCGATTGCCTATACTGGTTTTGCGGGCGAAGTAATTAGAGGAAACAGCTAATGGCAACAAAAAAAAGAGGTTTAGGACGTGGACTTGATGCACTTTTAGGTGCAAAACCTAAAGACGTCGGCAATCAAAGGGGTTCTGATAAACAACTAACTGAATTGGATGTTGATTTAATTCAACCAGGAAAATACCAGCCACGCACCAAGATGGATATGATGAAGTTGCGTGAATTAGCTGACTCGATTAAAGCCCAAGGGATGGTGCAACCTGTTATTGTGCGTAGTATTGGTAAAAACAAATACGAAATCATAGCCGGAGAACGTCGCTGGCGTGCGGCACAAATTGCAGAACTGGGCAAAATTCCTGTGGTTGTTCGCAACGTTGATGACCGACAAACCATCGCCATGGCGTTGATTGAAAATATTCAACGCGAAGACTTAAACCCTTTGGAAGAAGCCGTTGCCCTGCAACGCCTGATAAAAGAGTTTGAACTCACACACCAAGAAGCAGCAAATGCCGTAGGGCGTTCACGCGTAGCCGTGAGTAATCTATTACGTCTTTTAGAGTTACACAAAGAGGTTAAAAAACTAGTTGATGATGGCAAGCTTGAAATGGGTCATGCTCGTGCCTTATTAGCATTAGAAAAAAACCAACAATTAAAAGCAGCACATGAAATCATCGCCAAAGCGATGAGTGTTCGCGTAACAGAAAAATTTATTAAATCTTTTGGTAAAGAAAAACTTGAGTTACCAGAAAAGAAAGTCGATAGAGATATTCTAAGACTTGAACAAGAATTAACAGAGAAACTGTGTTCAAATGTGGAAATCAAACACAGTAAAAAAGGCAAAGGAAAATTAATTATCAATTACCATTCTGTCGATGAGTTAGATGGGATTTTAGCACGCATTAAATAAGCCAGAGCTTAAGAGCTCAAAACAAACAAATTCACACACAATACATAAGATTATGTCAAATACAACATTACAATCCTTAGAAAACTGGGTTAAAGAAGTGGCGCAATTAACAGCGCCTGAGAAAATCGTTTGGTGCACAGGTTCTGAATCTGAAAAGAAAGAACTGGATGATTTATTATTATCAACCGGTGATTACATTAAATTAAATGAAAAAACGCACCCAAATTGTTTTTTGCATTTATCCGATCCGCAAGATGTGGCACGTGTTGAACACCTGACATTTATCTGCACAGAGGATAAAGAAGACGCAGGACCAAATAACAACTGGATGAATCCACAAAAAGCCCATGCCAAAATAGATGAACTCTTTGAAGGCTGTATGCAAGGTCGAACCATGTATGTTATTCCTTATTGCATGGGCCCAATAGATTCTCCTATTTCACGTTGTGGCGTTGAAATAACAGACAGTGCTTATGTGGTACAAAATATGCGTTTAATGACTCGTATGGGAACACCAGCATTAAGCCGTATTGAAAATGAAGGACATTTTGTTAAAGGCTTGCACTCAACAGGCGAACTTGATCCAGAACGCCGTTACATTATGCACTTTCCAGAAGAGTTGAGCATTAAATCTTATGGTTCTGGTTATGGAGGCAACGCCTTATTAGGTAAAAAGTGCCATGCTTTGCGCATTGGCTCTTACCAAGCAAAAACCGAAGGTTGGTTAGCTGAACATATGTTGATTTTAGGCTTGGAAAATCCGCAAGGCGAAACCCATTATATTGCTGCAGCCTTTCCTTCGGCTTGCGGCAAAACAAACTTAGCCATGCTGATACCACCAGAAGGTTACGTTAAGGATGGGTGGAAAATTACCACAATCGGAGATGATATTTGTTGGATGCGTCCAGGAGAAGACGGCAGGCTTTGGGCAATTAATCCCGAGGCAGGTTTTTTTGGCGTCGCACCAGGTACAGCAAAAGACACCAATCCAAATGCATTGGCAATGTTATTTGAGGACACAATATTTACCAATGTTGGTTTGACCCAAGATAATCAGCCATGGTGGGAAGGCCTGGATGATAGAGTTCCTGTTCAAGACTGGAAAGGCAACCCGTATAATCCTGAAAATGGACCAGCGGCTCATCCAAACTCTCGTTTTACTGTGGCATCAAAGCGTTGTCCAAGTTATTCGCCTAAAGCCGAAGATGCTAAAGGGGTTCCGATTTCGGCCATTGTCTTTGGTGGACGTCGTGAAACATTAGTTCCATTAGTGACACAAGCACGTAATTGGGCGCATGGTGTTTTGATGGGCGCAACCGTAGCATCGGAAACAACGGCTGCAGCAACAGGAGCTGTTGGCGTTGTGCGTCACGATCCAATGGCAATGAAACCATTTTGTGGTTATCATTTTGCTGATTATTGGTCTCATTGGTTATCGTTTGATAAAGAAGAAGCCCATTTACCCGAGGTATTTACTGTTAACTGGTTTAGAAAAGACGAAGACGGTAAATTTATGTGGCCTGGTTTTGGCGATAATATGCGAGTGCTTGAATGGATAGTTAAACGCGTGACAGGAAAAGTTGATGCTCAATCATCCGCCTTAGGCGATATGCCAAAAGTTGAAGACTTTAATTTGGACGGATTAGATGGCTTTAACCGTGAGGACTTATCCCGCTTACTGGCTGTCAATGCATCGGGGTGGGTAGATGAAATCAAGAACACGACGGAATATTTACAAAGTTTTGGCACACGTGTACCTGAAGCGTTATATGAAGAACTTAAGGTAACTCAAGCTAAACTAAGCTAAATTTATACAAAAAACTAAGGTTTTAGTTGTTTGAACTCATAAAAGAGCCATTTTTTAACAAAAAAATAGAAAATGGCACTAAAATTGTTTTCATCACCCTTTTATTAGTTTATGCTAATATGCATAATTGTGGGAAATAAAATAAACTTAGACAGGGGATTTTGTATGGATATAGCTAATTATATTTTTATCATTGCAGCAGCATTAATGGCTTACTGTTTGTTTTTAGTGCTTAAACTTAAGTCTCAATTTTCAGGTGGGTTGGTTGGTAAGTACTGGAAATATTTGACGGTACTGGTCATAATTTTCACCTTAGGGTATTTTGCTTTGCCCTTTTTTAACCAATTACCCGAACATATTTTGCGTTTGACCGTGGCTGGTGTTTTTGTCTTTGGTGCTTTGTATGTACTCATCACGATCAAGCTTATCAAAAGTATTATCGAAGCCTTTTCTGATTAGCCATGAGTGAAGTTTACCGCAGAACGGCGAAAGGAGATGAAGAAATTGAAAAAAGAACTTACAAGCTTGATCATTTTCATCGCTTTGTTCTGATTATGATAAATGGCAAAAAGAATGCTGCAACAATCATATCAAACTCATCAGAACAATGGCATGCAGACGAATGCCTAAGAGACCTAGAACAACAAGGCTTTATTGTTAATATTGCCGATAGTCCAAACTCCATGCCTAGCTCTAAAACGGGTGATATACAGCAAAATTTAATTGCCACTATTCAAAAACATTTGCCTAATAACAACACTAAAGTTATAAATAGAATTCTTAATGCAGATAACACTCATAAAAAATTATCAGATGCAATAGACAGTGCTTGTATTTTTATCAAACTCACTATTTCAGAAGACACTGCAAAAAAGCTTAAAATCGAGCTGCATCAAATTTTAGACCTTAAAGAAGACAGAACATAGCGCAACTCGTGCAACTGGTTGTTCAATACTCTGGGGATAAATTCATTATCAAAAACAAAAAATCATTGCTTAAATTACATAAGCAGTGCTATATTAGTTAATGGTAATTTAGCAAAGCCTTAAGAAGCAACTGAAAAAGAGTGCCTATCAGTCTGTTTCTAAGCTAAATTTTAATAACACACATAAAGAGCAGAGTAATGCGCTTAAAAGAGGAGATAGAATATGAATAATTCATGGGGATGGCTCAAAAGTGGATTAATACTGGGGACAGTATTTCTACTAGCAGTCGCTTTAGTTAAACCAATCGGTGTCTCAACACAATACGTCATAGCAGATTGTTTTATTTTTTGTAAACTCAATCCAGACTTGGCAAAAGAAACAATAGATGCTGAGGGAAATAAAACTTATTCAAGTAGCAATGCCTACTTAAATAAGAGTAATGGTAAATACGCAAAAAACAGTTTAAACATCTCAAATTATGGGTTTGTTTTTGTTATTGCTATGTTTTTAGGCGGTTTTGTTGCTTCCAAACTTGGTGGTCCAAAAGTTGAAAAGGAGGAAGCATGGATACCGCATGTTTGGCGAGAAAACCTCGGCTCATCCTGGACCAAACGCATGGTAGGTGCATTTGCCTCGGGTTTCTTTATTCTTGTTGGTTCACGATTGGCAGGAGGGTGTACTTCTGGTCATATGATGAGTGGCATGATGCAGACATCCTTAAGCGGCTATCTTTTTGCAGCCGGTGTTTTTGCCATTGCCGTTCCTGTTGCCATTATTGTATTTAAGAAGAAGTAGGAGAATAAAATGAATTATACTAATATTATTTTAGCACTTGTTGTTGGCGGTTTATTTGGTGCAGTCTTACATAAAGTACAAGCCACAAACCCTAATAAAATTGTGGGATTTTTACGATTAACAGATTTACATTTGGCAAAAGTAATCTTATTTGCCATTGGTTTTTCAAGTTTGTTACTATTTATACTCATGGCAGTCAACGTAATACCTACTTCACATATCCATGTTAAGTCAGCCTATGTTGGTGTTATCGTTGGAGGAGCCATATTTGGTATTGGTTTTGGTTTGGGTGGCTATTGCCCTGGAACAACCATTGCCGCTCTTGGTTCTGGACGAAAAGATTCATTGTTTATGATACTAGGAGGCTTAGTTGGTGCTTGGTTCTATGTTTTGATTTACGGTTGGTTGCAAGAAAATATGGATTTTCTCTATGCTAAAATTGCAGGTGGTAAAGTTTCACTAGCCGTGACAGGTAACGAATCAGTTCCTGCATTAATTGATGGCGTTAATGGCGCAGTAGTTGCTGGAATTATAGCCATACTCTTTATGGCTGGTGCGTACATGCTCCCAAACAAATTAAGAAATTAAAAAGAAGCTTTCATTGAGTTCAAAAAACCCTGAAAATATAAATTTCAGGGTTTTTTTATGAGTTTAAGCATGTCCTCTAACCACATGCGAGGATAAAAGAAATAAACCCACTTTCTTGTTTTAAGGCGGTATCGTGATTGCACGTAATGCGTGTTTTGAAATACGTATTCAGATAAATAGAGGGTTTTAGCTTTAATGCCTTTCAGTTTTTTTAACCGATGATAGAAATCAACGCCTTTTGTATTTCGGCTTTGCAGATAATTATTTTTCAATATAAAGGGTTGTCCTTTAAGGCTTTTAGAGTTTATTAAGTCCCCAAAGACAAATTGCATTTTTTTAAGCGTACCACCAACCAAATGATAGAGGTGAAAATGATTTGCCGATATTAAGCAGCTTTCTTGTTCTTTAACTGTGAAACTTTTCCAAAGCAAAGCCAAGTCATAAAGCCAGATATGCTTTCTGTCTTCTGGGCGGTGGGCTTGGTAATGAAAACAAGCATAGATAAATGCGTGAATCGAGTCCAATGTTTGAAACGAAAAATGGCTTGTTTTAATTGGCTTGCTGGCAGTATAAATTTTTTCAAATTGAAAATACGGGTGAATTTCCGTGCGGTTACTTATTTGCCAGTGAATATCAAAGATTGTTTGGATATTTTTTTCATCAAAAAAACTGTTTTGATAACTTATAAAGCGACCTTGACGAGAAGCTACGGCTTTATAACCTTGATGGATTAACAGCTTTTCAACGTTTTTATAGTCCTTTTTATCAACAAATATATCAATGTCACTGTAGGGACGCACGGGTTGTTGTTGATAAAGTGTGTGGCTGTAAGCAAAACCTTTGAAGATAATAAATTTAATCTTATGTTGGTTCAATAATCCACACAATTTTTGGGCTTTTAAAAGCCAATTTTTGTACTTGGCATGTTCGAGAAGAGTGGCTTTTTGTAGCTTTGTAGAAGGAGTTAATTTTGAGACTATGGGGGCAAGCCCATGGTTAATGATTTGGGAGGTCTGGGTAAATTTGGATAATTGATTATCATTGGCTATAAGTTCTGATAATAAAAAATGCTCTTTAAACATCGTAATAATGGCGATACCATGCAATAAATTTGTCTATACCACTTTGTATTGGTGTGTTGGGTTTAAATCCTACGTCTTTAATAAGTTTATCAACATCTGCCTGCGTATCAGGTACATCACCTGGTTGTAAAGGCAGTAATTCCATTTGCGCTTTTATGCCTAAGGCATTTTCAATAGCATGGATATAATCCATCAGCTTTACTGGATTATCGTTACCTATATTGTAAACATGATAAGGCGCCGATGACTCTGCAGGACTGGCGTGTGAAAAATCATAGTCAGGATTTGATACCGGTGGTTTATCTAAAACACGAATAATACCCTCAACAATATCATCAATATAAGTAAAGTCTCGCGTGTGGTTGCCATAATTAAATACCTTTATGGGCTTGTTTGCTAAAATATTTTTGGTAAATAAAAACAAAGCCATATCCGGTCGCCCCCATGGGCCATAAACCGTAAAAAACCGCAAACCCGTTGTTGGTAAATCATAAAGATGAGAATAACTATGCGCCATAAGCTCGTTTGATTTTTTGGTGGCAGCATACAAAGAAAGCGGATGATCTACAGAATCTTCAACGCTAAAAGGCAAGTGTTTGTTCGCACCATACACAGAACTGGATGAAGCATAAACCAAATGCTTAACTTTATTGTGCCGACAAGCTTCAAGAATACTTAAAAAACCAGTTAAGTTACTGTTAAGGTATGACCAAGGGTTTTCGATGGAATAACGAACTCCTGCTTGAGCGGCAAGGTTAACCACTCGATTAATATTGTGACTAATAAAAATACCATTTACGGCTTCTTTATCGACAATATCCGTTTTATAGTAAGTGAAATTTGCATGAGAGAGCTTCTCTAAGCGTGCGTGTTTTAAACCCACATCGTAATAATCATTAAGGTTATCTATACCAATAACGGTGTTACCGCGCTCTAATAAATACTCACAAACATGGGAACCAATAAAACCTGCCGCACCTGTTACTAATACCGTCATTTATAATCTCTCATCCACTGCATCCGACGGAAGCATGCCTTTAATATCAAAAACAATGCCATTTTTATTCAGGGTGTTTCTGATGCCAGATTCTCCAAGCTGAATAAACTCTTTATGAGCAACGGCTAATAAAACAGCATCATAATGGTTTTGTTTTAATTCTTTTTGTAAGGAAATGCCAAAAAATTGTTTTGCCTGTTTTTCATCAGCCCACGGATCAAAAACATCAACTTTAGCATGGCATTTTGATAGTTCTTGGATAATTTCGATGACACGAGTATTGCGTAAATCTGGGCAGTTTTCTTTAAAGGTTAAACCCAAAACAAGCACTTTGGCATTAACCACATGAATTCGGCTTAAAGCCAGTTTTTTTAAGAACCTATCGACAACATACTGACTCATGCTTTCATTAATTCGCCTTGCTGTGGTTATCAATTGAGGATAATAGCCACTTTCTTGAGATTTATGAATTAAATAATAAGGATCAACACCGATACAATGCCCTCCAACAAGCCCAGGTGTAAAGGGTAAAAAATTCCATTTGGTTGATGCCGTTTTGATGACTTCTAATGTATCAATACCCATGTGATTAAACATAACAGACAACTCATTCATAAAGGCAATATTCATATCACGTTGCGTGTTTTCAACCGCCTTTGCCGCTTCTGCTACTTGGATAGAAGACGCCATAAAAACACCGGCATCAATTATTTTTGTATACAATTGATTGAGTGTCTTTTTAGTTTTTTCATCAGAAGCAGCGACAACTTTGGTAATTGTTCTAAGCGTATGAATTTTATCACCTGGATTTATGCGTTCAGGAGAATAACCGATAGTAAAGTCTATATTGAGTTTTAAGCCACTAACTTTTTCTAAGATTTTGGCACAGTATTCTTCTGTTGCTCCTGGAAAAACCGTTGACTCATAAACAACAATATCGCCCTTTTTAAGAATGCTTCCGATGGCGTTAGAAGCACTTTCAAGTGGTGATAATTCTGGTAAGTTATTGGCATCAACTGGGGTTGGGACGGTAATAATAAAAACATTAGCCCCTGTAATATCCATTAAATTTGTGGTAAATGAAAGGTGTTTTGCTTGTTGTAATTCTACAGAGGTGGTCTCGAGTGTTGAATCTTGGTTGTTCTTCAACTCAGATACTCTGTTTGTATTAATGTCATAACCAATTGTTGGGTAAAATTCTGCAAATGCCACAGCAAGTGGAAGCCCAACATAGCCAAGACCAACAATTGCAATAGTGTGTTCTTTATTCATATATTTTTAAATTAAAAAAGGGTGAAACACTTTGTTTTCACCCATTGTTTTGTAGTTAAAAAGAGCAACCCCTTGCTCCTTTAATTGAATTAATTTGGGCTCGCTAACTCACCACCATCATCACCATCTCTGGGGTCATCATCCGTTTGTGGTCCGCCACCTGGATCAAGAATCGGTGATAAGGTATAAGTGATACCATTTTTAGGTGATTTTGTCAGCCATTGAGCAATGTCTGCATAACAAGATTGGTAAGCGGGCAACACCACTTTCTTTAATACAACTGCCCGGGTATTTTGTAACGAAAGACCGCCACTTAATTGATTAGACTTTTGTTTTAACTCTTGGGTTGCTTCATCATTCGATATAACAAACACACCATTTGCATCAACTTTTCCCGTTAAATAAATTTCTTGCTCTGGATTGGCATCATCGTCATTGTAAATTTCTAAGATGTATTTTTCTTCATCGAAATTAATTGGACGCGCCGTACCGTTAAACAACTCAATAGAAGCATTGTTATCTGTTCCTTCAACGTATTCGGTAATTAATAAATCTTTACGCGTTGTGAAACAGTCTTGTTTTGAAAAGCTGCCAGAATCTTGTATGTCATCAACTGGATAGGCCGTCCATTGTTTGTCAGCAATAAACTCATCCATTTCAATGCGATCACCTGAGCAGGTGTTGTCAAATCGGCGCAATGTTTTATCCACAACAATGGGGTGATCTAAATTTTGGTTTGTTTCGTTTTCTTCGTCATTGACCAATATTCGCCCAACACTGTCAACAACCGTGGTTTGGGTGTTGGTGTTTTTGTAATGTTGCTCAATGCGTTGGATGAAGTCTTTTTTAGTTTCAGACATTTCTTTTTCAGCTTCTTTTCCGTCAATCTTATTAATAGCAGCTGCCACAGTAGCAACCGCACATTGACAAGGTTTTGAATTAAGCCCTGATTTTAAGACGACCGCATCGGCTCCTTTAAAAATAAGACCGTTTACTTTTTGATTGGTTGCTGACAATATATCAGCCGCCGCATTTGCATCAGCTACAATGTAAGTTGAATTTGGTTCCACCAGACCTTTTAATTGAATAATCTCACCAGGAAAGTCATAGCCATGAAAATAGACTTCAATTTGATAATTGTCACTTAATAAATCAATGGGTTTATCTGTTCCATTAAAGAGTTCTAATGCTTGGTTATTGCCTTGTCCTTCAATGTATTGAGAAATAATTAATTTATTGTTTTCTTCTTCTGTTTCGTTTTGTTTTTCTTTGTTGGTCTCATCGTTTTGTTCTTCATCACAATTCAGTTTATGTTGCCCAAGAACTTTATTGTAGTTAAAAACGTCACTTGATTCATTCTCATTGCTATTAACCCATGACACAGTCGGATCAAATTCGTCCAGCTCATTGTGGTCCCCTTTACAGGTACTGACGTTTCTAACAAGGTTGTTGTCTTTGGTAATAACTTGGTTCTCACCCCAGTATTTGTTTTCTGGAAGTTTGCCAATTTGACCGATAGAATCAGCGGTTGTATCGGCTCTATTTTTAGCGCGCAAAACAGCATCAATCATGTCTTCTGCTTTATTTGGTACAATTTCAATGGCGGCTTCAATGCCCGCAGAGGCACAACTGCATGACGAACTGATTTCTACAAGTGCACGATGAACACGAGGACGAAGTCGATTTTCTAACCGTGAACGAGCCCAAAAGCTTTGTGCATTACAACTGCAACCCCGCATGGTGGCAATTGCTGCAACCACTTCATCGGCTCGATTAGGAGCAATTTGCACCCCTTTTCGAACAGAAGAGTAAGTGTCTTCACAAGAGGACCATTCATTGGCAACAGTTTGAACTGCTTTGATAACATCAACGTTATTATCCACCAATTGTTGAACCACATCTTGCGATTGTTCTTTGTTGTTGTGTGCATTTTTTGCTGCTTCCACGGGCAACAAACCATTATCTAAATCAGCTTTAACTGAAATATATTCCGAGGAGCATGCGTAATGCGCTCCAAAAATTCCAAGAATCACTATTAATAATTTCATAAATTTAAACCTATTTTCCCATTTTGCATCACATTTTGATGCACCCATAGGACATAATAAAGTAAAGTATAGGCATATATCAATTAAAGCCCTTGAATTTAAAGAAATTAATGTGAATCTTTGTTAAATTATACGAAGGATTTAAACTGAAAAGCCAACTGACAGCGGAGTAGAAAAATTTTCATTCCTGATAAATCACCTTGTCAAAAAATTAAAGCATTTAACAAGGTAAAAATTATATGCAAAAGAGATGATTTAAACCACCCTCTTATTCAAGGCAACAAACTAAGAAAATTAAAATACAACATTGCCCATGCTTTAGAAAAAAACTTCAACCTTATTGCAACCTTTGGAGGGGCTTATTCAAACCACATTGTGGCAACGGCTCATGCAGCGGCTTTAGCACACATCAAGTCACTTGGTTTTATACGAGGAGAAGAATTATCGGGCAAACCTGAAAGATGGAGTCAAACCTTACTGGATGCCAAAAAAGTAGGCATGGAATTGGTGTTTTTATCTCGCCAACAATACCGATTAAAAGAACAGTCAGATGCAGTAAAGAATCATTTATCTCCAATGAAAAACTGCATGATAATTCCTGAAGGGGGAAGCAATGCCTTTGCCATACAAGGCGTGGCTGAAATAGTGGATGAATTGGCTAAACAAATAAAACCACCCACGCATATTATCACCGCGTGTGGAACCGGGGGCACTTGTGCTGGATTAATTGAAGGGGTTTACAACCAAGGGTGGAACACTAAAGTCATCGGTATTCCTGTATTAAAAGGGGCAGAATTTTTACAAAAGGATATAACAAAGTTATCCCAACACCACAGGCACGTTGATTGGCAATTATTTTTTAATTACCATGCAGGAGGTTATGCCAAGTTAACAGATGATTACTTTGATTTTGGAAAACAATTCCGCAGTAAAACAAACATTCCTTTAGATAAAATTTACAATGTAAAATCGTTCTTTGCTTTGTATGATTTGATCACTAAGGGGCAAATAAAAGCTGGAAGTCTGGTTGTAATTCTTCACACGGGAGGATTACAAGGTGGTGTTATTGAAATATAAAACTGTATTTATCATCGTCCAATAAAAAATTATGGGCTTGAGTTTGCTTAAAAAGCGTTATTTTAACGGTGTTAAATTGGTTTGTGTTAACGGTTTTTAGAACCGTATTTTGCACACTTATGATATTGTTTCCAGGCGTCAATTCAGCATCAAATGTATAATAAAACCACATAAACTCATGGTCTTCTTCTCTGCCATGAAAATCTGCGCTTAGTGTCATTGAATTGGCTTCAATTTTTAATTGATTTTGCAAATAAAGGTAAGCCTTTTGGTCTTTGTTTATCTTTGCAAAATCCTCTGTTAGTATTTTCAAACTTAACTCCAATTGCTGGCTTTGACTGTTGTAATCGAAAACGGCAATTGAATGGTGGTGGGGATGAGCCATAACAGAGGCGGAAAAAATTAAAATAAACAGAATTTTCATAACTTAAACAACTCCAAGGGTTGCTGGACTGTTTTTGTTGCTTGCCATTTTTCAGGGGAATCATTTGTACCGATATAGCCCCACAAGGCAACCGCTGTTTGCATATTGGCAGCATTGCCTGCGGTAATATCAGATAATGCATCACCGATATACCAGCTTTTTTTTGGGTTGATTTTGAGCATTTGGATTGCCGTATTAATGGGTTGTGGGTGCGGTTTAGAGAATTTTGTACTGTCTCCTCCAACAAGAATACCACAATTCTCTAATGGCTTAAGTGATTTAACCAGTGGTTTGGCTAAATAGTGAGGTTTGTTGGTGACGATTCCCCAAGGAATTTTTTGCTTGTCTAAAGCCTGAATAAAGTCCTCAACCCCATCAAACAAACAAGAACCTTGTGTGAGTATGTCTTGGTAAATTTCCAAATAACGCTTTTGTAATTTTAAAAAAGTCTTTTGGTCTGTTTTTCCAAAAATGGACTCCACAATTGCTCGTGAGCCGTGGGTAATGAGTTCTTTATATTGGGCATGGTTGGGTTCAATTTCAATGCTATTTTCTTGAGCAAGCAACTTTAAGGCACGCAACATATCTATGGCTGTATCCACCAAAGTGCCATCCAAATCGAATAAAAAGCCTTTCACCGTTAGCCCTTTCGAGCCGCAATAAGGTAATTTATAGAAACATCGTGTTGCTCTAACCATGTTTTGGTTGAAATAGGATTGTATTTCATTCCACAGATATCTTTAACTTCCAGTCCTGCTTTTTCTATGCCTGCTGCTAGCTCAGAAGGTTTAATGAACTGATCAAAATGATGCGTGCCTTTTGGCACCAATCCCATAACGTGTTCCGCCACAAAAATCCCCAACATCATGGCTTTTGCAGAGCGGTTAATGGTGGATAAAAACAACCAACCACCAGGCTTTAAAATTTTTACACAAGCATTAACAACCGATTGAGGGTCGGGCACATGTTCTAGCATCTCCATGCAGACAATAACATCTGTACTGTTCTCATGTTGTTTTGCATAATCCTCAACACTGATATTCTGATAATCAATTTTATGACCGCTTTCATAAAGGTGTAATTTTGCCACTTCCAAAGATTCTTGAGCCAAATCGATAGCCGTTACCGTTGCACCGCACGCTGCTATGCTTTCTGAAAACACACCGCCACCACAACCCACATCCAAAACCGATTTATCCTTTAAATCAACAAATTGCTTAACGTAATCGGTGCGCACTGGGTTAATGTGGTGCAGAGTTTTAAAAGGACCTTGTTCATCCCACCAAAACGACGCTTGTGAATTAAAGTGTTCAATTTCACTATTCTTGACATTAGTTGCACTCATTTATAGCCACCTTCTGACCTTGTTTTTATAATCCAGATATTCTTGCCCAAAAAGATTTTCCAAATAAATTTCCTCAGGGTCAATCACCCATTTATTTAACAAATAAAAAACAAAAGGGAGAGTTAAAATTACATAAAGATTGTTCAATTTAATCGCAACAACAATTTGTGCCACCAAAAACCCCAAATAAATAGGGTTACGGGTCAGTTTAAATATCCCGCCTGTGTACAAAGCATTGGTTGGTGTGTGCGGCTCGGGGTTTTGCCGAGTCTTAAAGAAGAAATACAAACTAAAACCAAACAAAATGCTGGCTATTGTTATGAGCATATAAGCAATTAATATTTGAATGTTTGCATCAACAGGTATTGACAAAGGATAAATAAAACGATTAAGCAACCAAGCAACCCCAATAAATGTTAATGGAATTAACGGTGGAATCGTTTTAACTTTGGCGTGGTCTTTTTTGTTTTCATCATTCATAGCCAAATAGTACATTTATATGGAATAAAAGGCAATAAAATCGGTTGTCGGTTGAATTAATTATACGCTAGCCTCTCTCAATCGATAATAGTCAAACCCCCAAATAGTGAAATCACTTGCGTTCAAAATCTTTTAACCCCAAAACAATGGCTGCCCCAATAAATAAAGAACCAGATATTTGGTTAAAATACTTTCCAATTGTGGAGTTCATTTTTTTAGCAAAAAACTCAGCAAACTTACCATAAAAGCTTAAATACAAGCCATCAATAATTAAATAGGTAAGGCTCAAAATAATAAACTGTGGCAGTAATGGTTCAGAAGGAATTATAAATTGCGGAAACAATGCTGCAAAGAAAATAACAGCCTTTGGATTAACTGCTGAGGTTATAAAACCTTGCCAATACAAAGATTTTTCCGAACGAGGAATATTTTGATTCTCGTCCAAAACTTTGCTTTTTGAAAAAATCAGTTTTAGCCCTAAATACATAAGATAAACAACACCTGCCCATTTTATATAAATAAAAACTTGTTGGGATTTCTGTAAAACACTAACCAAACCAATAGAAGCGGCTATCATTTGCAAAAAATTGGCTGACAAATCACCGAAAGCAGTATAGATGGATTTTTTAAATCCATGACCTAGACTATTAGACAACATCAAAATGTGACTGGGTCCGGGTGTACTCATCATTGCAATGATAGTGCCAAGGTAAATTAACCATATTTCAAAACTCATAACTACTCCAAATAAAACAATGTTTAAACAAAAAAAGGCAAATCTTGCGATTTGCCTTTTTTAAAATTTTAAATTTTTTATTTCAAAACAAAAGTCACCTTAATAATGACGCGGTATTGATCAATTTTACCGTCTTTTACGGTTACTTTTTGTGATTCAACCCATGCACCCGTAACATTGCTTAATGTTTCTGTGGCGCGTTTGATGCCGTTTCTGACGGCTTTTTCAAAACTTTTTGATGAAGAAGCCGAAACTTCTGTAATACGTGCTACACTCATTTTTAACTCCTATTTTAAGATAAATGTGACTTTCATGTTAACGCGGTATTGATCGATTTTACCGTCTGCTACCGTAACTTTTTGTGACTCAACCCACGCACCCGTGATACCTTGAATGGTTTCTGCTGCGCGAGCAATGCCTTTTTCTACAGCGTCTTCAAAACTCTTGCCTGATGAAGCAGTAATTTCTGTAATTCTTGCGATACTCATGTGTTTCTCCTTGTTTTTGATATTGATTTTAAAGACACCCGTCTTTAAAGCCTATTTATTATACATTAGTTTTAAAATATTTGAAATTTTTTTTAAACTGGCATTAATGACCCGAAACTTTTAGAAATATTACATATGCAAACTTCTACCACCATCCACTTTGATAATTTCACCTGTGATGTAATCATTTTTAATCAAAAACTTTAAACCGTGGTAAAGGTTATGTTCACTACCTTGTCTGCCTAATGCCGTTCGGCTGATTATATCGTCTTTATCATAGGAAGTATTTTCATCTAATGGCATAAGTATACAACCTGGTGATATGCCATTAACCCTTACTTCAGGAGCCATTTCTTTTGCCAGTGCTTTGACCATCATTTTGTTGGCCGCTTTTGCCATGGAATAAACAGGGTAATTTTTTAAGGGTTTGTCGGCATGAATATCGACCAAATTGATTATTGTTCCTTTGGCTTTTTTTAATAAGGGCAAACACGCTTTGGAGAGAAATAATGGGCCTTTGACATTGCTATTAAATAATTTATTGTAATCGGATTCATTTAACTCATCCATATTTGTTGGAAAAAAATCCGATGCGTTATTAATCAACACATCCAAACGCCCAAATTTTGATTCAATAACATTAATAATGTCACTAAAATCAGTTTGTGTATCAAAATCAGCTTGCACACTGATGCAAGAATTTGGGCGAATTTGGTTCAGTTTGTTTTGCAAATCTTGCGTTTGTGCCTTCGAATAACGATAATGCATGACAATATCATAACCGTCTTGATGAGCCGCTTGTGTGATGTAAGCACCGATTCTCACTGCTGCACCTGTAATTAACATAACTTTATTCATGAGCTTATTTTATGCCTCAAACTGATTTAGAACAACACTCTTTAGCCCTGCAAAAGATAATTAGGGACAAAATCCATGAAACTGGCAGCATTAGTTTTGCCACATTCATGCAGATGTCGTTGTACTATCCAGGCTATGGTTATTATTCATCGGGTAATCATAAGTTTGGCAAAGAGGGCGATTTTGTGACCGCACCTGAGTTGGGTTCTTTGTTCGCCAAAAGTTTAGCAAGTCAGTTTTCACAAATGACCATAAGTCTTGAAAACCCTATTATTCTCGAACTTGGGGCAGGAACAGGTCAATTTGCTTGCGACTGTTTGGTGGAACTTGATAAGTTAAAGGCTTTGCCAGAAAAGTATTATATCTTAGAGGTTAGTGCCGACTTGCAACAAAGACAAGCGCAAAAAATTCAAGAATTACCCAAGCATTTAAGCCAATTGGTAGAATGGATTTCTCAACCTTTAGCGGATAAATTTAACGGGGTTGTTTTTGCCAATGAAGTGGTTGATGCTTTGCCTGTTGAAGTGTTTCGTTTTCACAATAACCAATACCAACAAATGCAAGTGACTTGGGACAGCGGTTTTCAAAAAACATGGGGCAAATTCCCTAAAAATCAACTTAAACAGATTGAGCATAAAAACTTAGTATTAAACGAAGGCTATATTTCGGAATTTATCCCGCATTTGAACAGTTGGCTTAATTCTATCACCCAAAACCTCAACCAAGGCGTTGTGATTTTTGTTGATTATGGTTACGAAAGAAACGCCTATTATCATCCTCAACGCAGTGAGGGCACTTTAATTTGCTTTTACCAACACCAAGCTAATTGCAATTATTTTCAAAACATTGGCATTCAGGACATGACCGCCTTTGTGGATTTTACCGCACTGGCAGAAGCAGGCGACAGTTGTGGTCTAGATGTTGATGGGTTCACCACACAAGCTCATTTTCTTATGTCAATAGGCATTCAAAATCATTTAGGAGGCAACCAAATTGATTATGAGAGTTATTATAAAAACACCACAGAAATGAAAAAATTAACTATGCCCAATGAAATGGGTGAAAAGTTTAAAGTGATGGCTTTTTCACGAAATTACAGCGATGAATTAATCGGTTTTACCTTAAGCAATCAATTGCATTTATTATGAATATACCTCGAAAATACTTAGTCTTAATCGGTTGGCTACTTGTCGCCACTGTTGTTACGTTATCCTTAGTCAAGATTGGTGCCGTCATGCCTGATGTCAAAAATGGTGATAAAATAGGGCATTTTATTGCCTATTTTACTTTGATGATTTGGTTTGCATGGTTGTACCCAAAACCCTTAATTCGTAATTTATATGCCGTAGGGTTTATCATTATGGGTGGTGCAATGGAAGTCTTGCAGTCCATGACTGCCTACCGAACAGCCGATATTGAAGATTTTCACGTTAACACTATCGGTGTGATAGTCGGTTTTATCTGTGCGGTATTATTGGGCAATATTCCTTTTATAAAGAAAACATTTAAGCTAGGATAGAAACCATGCCAAATCATGCCCAACTGCTCAAACGCGTCACTTATGCTTCGGTAGCTACTGCCATTATTTTGATAATTGCTAAAGCCATTGCGTGGTATATGTCAGGTTCAATTGGCATATTGGCATCCTTAATTGATTCATTAATGGATTCTTTTGCATCAATAATAAACCTTTTTGCTGTGCGTTATGCCTTGCAACCAGCTGATGATGACCACCACTTTGGTCACGGCAAGGCAGAACCTTTAGCTGGTCTTGCTCAAGCCAGTTTTATTGCGGGTTCGGCAGTGTTTTTAATTTTCAATGCCATACAGCGCCTGCAAAATCCACAAGAACTAACCAACAGCTCCATGGGAATTGCTGTTATGGTCTTTTCAATAGTTGTTACGGTCTTTTTGGTTTTGTACCAACGGCATGTGGTTAAGATTACCAACAATTTAGCCATTAAAGCAGACTCCTTGCATTACTTAACCGATTTACTCACAAACTTTAGTATTTTAATCGCGTTGTATTTAACCGCGCAAGGTTACTTATGGGCTGATGCTGGGTTTGCCATTGCTATTGCCTTGTATATTTTCAAGAGTGCAATTGAGATTGGTAAAGATGCATTTGCTCAATTAATGGATAAAAAATTGGATGAAGAAACGGAGAAAAAAATCATTCAAGCCATTAGTGAAACACAAGGAGCCATGGGCTTTCACGATTTACGTACCCGTCAATCAGGTAAAGATAAATTTATTCAATTTCACCTCGAATTAGATGACCGACTTTCATTAATTGATGCCCACGCTATTGCTGATGGTTTAGAAAAAAAATTAATGGCACTTATTCCTGATGCCGAGGTGATGATTCACGAAGACCCGACCAGTGTTAATAATAATGCATAAAAAATGGCAGGATAGACCTGCCATTTTTTGCTTTTTAGGTTGTTTTATTATTTATTTTCAAGTTTTTGTATCAGTTTTTGTATCAGCCCTTGTCGTCTCACGATTTTTTCTTGTTCATTTATGGTAAAACTCGAAAGTGAACGCGGAGTTATGCTTGAAGCAAACTGGTTAACTCGTTCTGATTGCACCTGGTTTTGTTCTCCATTTGATGCCCTTGATTCAACCGCTTGTGCTTTTGAAGGACCAACACCTGTCTCAATAAAAGAGCGACTGGCAGTTCTAAATCCTCGAACTGGGTAAAAGATGTTATTGTGTCCACCAACTTTAGGGTAAAGTTCTGCTTCACCATCAAATTGATTAACTCCTATATCCAAATAGTAAGCCAACCAGTAGTTTGTATCTTCATTAACAACAACCAATAATTGATTGTCAACGGGATCATAGGTCGCAGCAACATCATGGTTGTTTAAAGCAAAATCAGTACAAAAGCCATCAATCGTATTGTCTGGTCGACAACCTTCTGCATACTTGCCATTTGTTGTGGTAATAAGATCAAATAACAACACATCAGCTGAAAATGGAAAGCCTTGACCCGTACTTGAAAAATCAATAACTGTTTGCCATTCCCCTAGCATTCTATCGGTTTCATCGCCAAGTAAGAAATTAAAATACTCGATATTCTTAACCGCACCTTCAAATTGAATTGTCGCGGTGGTTTCTGTAATAAAATTAATGGTGATGGGTCCACGTTGACCAAGGATTGTAATCGGTGCTGTGTAGGTGCAATCAATGCAGGGACCATTATAAGTGTAGTGAAGATCACCATTAAATAGTGCATTACCTTCCAAAGTAGTACCAGCGGTATACCAGGTTGGGTTGCCATCGACATCATAAACATAAAGGGCAACAAACAAGAAATTATCTTGAATTTCTATGGCATAGCCCGAACCTGATTCATTGGGATTCCACCAAATGCCTGATTCAGGAGTAAATGCCTGAGTTTGTGCCGTCAAAAAGAAGGTTGCAACGAGTGCTAGTTTTTGAAAAAATCGCATGATTTTTCTCCGTTTAATTAACATAGTGGTATATTATGCCATTTTTGCTGAATAAAGAATGAATAAATGATTGATATTGGTGCAAACTTAACCCACGATAGTTTTAATAAGGACAGAAAACAGGTGATTGATGCGGCAGTGAATGCAGGTGTTACGAGCATGATTGTGACGGGTTCTAATCATGCGTGTTCGCTAAAGGCTTATGAGTTAACACAAGAATACCCTGAAGAATTATATTCCACGGTTGGCTTTCATCCGCACCATGCCAGTGAATACACGGGGGAAAGTGAAGACTTAATCTTAGAACTCATTAAACGCGATAAAGTGGTTGCTATTGGCGAAACAGGATTGGATTATTTTCGCGACATTTCGCCGCGAGAAGCCCAGGTGTTTTCTTTTGAACAGCATATTAAACTTGCCATTGAGACCCGAGCACCGTTATTTTTACACCAACGTGATGCTCATGAAGATTTTTATGCCATCATCAAAGAATACCGTGACAAAATTTCCAATCTAGTCGTTCATTGTTTTACCGATAACAAAAAAGCTTTGTTTGATTATATCGACCTTGATTGTCATATTGGCATAACGGGATGGATATGTGATGAAAGGAGAGGCTTGCATCTGCGTGAACTGGTTAAAAACATACCCAACAACCGATTAATGATAGAAACGGATTCTCCTTATTTAATACCGCGAGATTTAAAATTAAAAACGCGCAGGAATGAACCTAAAAATTTGCCCCATATTGCACAAGTACTTGCAGAGTTAAGAGAAACTAAATTAGATGAATTTATAAAACAAACCAATATAACAGCGCAAAAGTTTTTTACTATTTAGTGTTTGCGTTGTCTGGGTTTTTTATTGTTCTGAAATATTATTTTATATTTTGTCTTAGTCACTGACTGTTTTGGATTATCTTTTGCCAAACCCGTAATGTAAACCACCCAAAAATATTCGTATTGTGTGTCTAAATCTCTATAAAACCCGACACCTATGTGTTTTTGATTCTTATAAAACTCCAGTTCGCCTAAAACATGTTCTTTATGGCTGCGACTGCTCATAAAGTAGTCAAAAGCTTCTTGCGCCGTTTCCATGCCTCCTTGAATGGCCTCAACCTGATTGCCAAAGTAGTGATAATTAGCTGGTAAATCTATGAGGTTGTTTTTTAAAAACTCATTGGCTGTGACGTGATCTATAGTGTGAGAAATTAAGTTGAATTTTGCCATTGTTTTTGCTTTTTCATGGGCTGCTTTTGATAAGGCTTTATTGCAAATTAGTTCACTTCTTAGTTGTTTTGCATCTTCAATAATGAGTTGTGCAAGCGCAATAGATTTTTTATCAAGACCACAGTCATTGTATTGTGCATTAACAAAATAGCTAAATAACAACAAAATAAGCAAACTGCCTTTCTTCAAATCAACAAACCCCCGTCAACAGGGATATTAACACCTGTAATATAGCTAGCCGCACTTGATGCCAAAAATAAGAAAGTTGGGGCTATCTCTTCGGGTTGTGCCATGCGATTCATCGGTATCATGGGCATGATTTGTTTAAGCATGCGTTCATTACTGGTCAAAGCTGAGGCAAATTTAGTATCAGTCAGTCCTGGCAAGACGGCATTAACGCGAATATTTTGCGGTGCACATTCTTTGGCAAAGGATTTAGTCATGGAAATAATAGCCGCTTTTGTAACCGAATAAATGCCTTGCATGGGGCCAGGTGTTACGCCATTGACCGATGCGGTATTGATGATACAACCACCACCGGCATCACGCATCATTTGCCCTGCGAGCTGACTCATTAAGAAATAGCCTTCTATGTTAACTTCAACCGTTTTACGTAAGGCCGATAATGGCGTATCGAGAATATGCCCAAAATAAGGGTTGGCTGCAGCATTATTGACTAATATATCAACAGAACCAATGTCGGTCTTTATTTTCTCAATTAAACTTTCAATTGCCCCTTGGTCACCAATATGGCACGCCAATGCAGTGGCTTTTCCACCGTTGTAATTAATCACTTCAGCAACCGCTTCTACCCCTTCTTGTTTTCGCGATGAAACAATGACATGAGCACCTGCTTTGGCATAGAGTTTTGCCACTTCCTCGCCTATTCCACGTGAGGCACCAGTTATTAATGCAATTTTATTTTTTAATGAAAACATGTTTCTCTCAATTCAAGTGTTAATGCTATAGTATAACTTTAATTAGTAAAGTTGTCTTAATAATGTTTCAAGAAATTATAGATGCCAAAAAACGATTACAGGGTTTTGCGCACCAAACACCTGTTTTAACTTCGCGCTCACTCAATAAAATGCTTGGTGCAGAGGTGTTTTTTAAATGTGAAAACTTTCAGCGTATTGGCGCCTTTAAGTTTCGTGGTGCATTTAATTGCATTTCTCAATTATCTGAAACTGAACAAAAAAGAGGTGTTATTGCCTTTTCATCAGGCAACCATGCACAAGCCGTCGCTTTGGTATCCAAACTATTGGGAATAAAAGCAACCATTATAATGCCGAGCAATACCCCACAAGTTAAATTGGATGCAACGCGTGGTTATGGTGCCGAAATCGTTATTTATGATATTCAAAGCGAAGACCGTGAAATTGTCACGGCAAAAATTCAAAATAAATACGGTTATACATTAATTGCACCGTTTAATAATAAGCATGTCATTGCTGGTCAGGGAACGGTTGCACATGAATTTTTAGAGAAAATTCCTAATTTAAATACCCTGCTCGTGCCTTGCGGAGGCGGTGGTTTATTAGCGGGATCAGCCGTTGCAGCCAAAGGCATAAATAAAAATATTCGCGTGATTGGTATTGAACCAGAACTTGCCGATGATGCTAAACAATCTTTTGAAGCAGGCAAAATAGTCACCATTCCTGTTTCCAACACCATAGCCGATGGCACGCGCACAACCGCATTAGGTCACATGACTTTTCCTTTGATTCAACAATATGTCGATGAAATCTGCACAACAACCGAACAAGCCATTATTGACGCGGTCAAATTTTTCTTACTGCGCATGAAAATAGTGGTCGAACCATCAGGAGCTTTGGGTTTGGCAGCCTTGTTATCCAAAAGTGTTAAAGCACAAGGCAAGGTTGGCGTTATTATCAGTGGTGGCAATATTGATCCACCTGTTTTAAAACAAATCTTAGGAGAATAGCATGAAGACAATCGGACTATTAGGTGGCATGAGTTGGGAAAGCACTTTGTGGTATTACCAAGCGTTAAATGAAGGCATAAAAAAACAACTCGGCGGTTTACACTCAGCCAAAATAGCGATGTACAGTGTCGATTTTGCTGAAATTGAACACTTGCAAATGCAAGGAGATTGGCAAAAAGCCGGTAAAGCTTTAGCACAAGCCGCGCTTGGTGTTGAAAAATGCGGTGCGGATTTTTTATTGATTTGCACCAACACCATGCATAAGGTTGCACCAGAGATTCAAGCTAAACTCTCTATCCCACTCTTACATATTGCCGATGCTACAGCGCAAGAACTTATCAAACAAGGTATTTCTAAAGTGGGTTTGCTTGGCACGGCATTTACCATGGAGCACGATTTTTACAAAGGGAGATTAGAGCAAAAATACGGACTTGAAGTTGTTGTTCCTAATCAAGCCGATAGGCAAATCGTACACAAAATTATTTATGATGAACTTTGTTTGGGGCAGATTCAAAGTGACTCGAAAAATGAATACTTAAGAATCATCAATGAACTGGAAAAGCAGGGGGCTCAAGGCGTGATTTTAGGTTGCACAGAAATCGGTTTATTGGTTAAACAAGCCGACACCCAAGTTAAATTGTTTGACACCACTTTTATTCATGCCAAGGCAGCTATTTTAGAAGCTTTAAAAACTTAGCTTGTGATTCTCATCAACAAATCACCACTGCCTTTTAGTTCGGATACTTGCCCTTTTAAAGGTTTAGAAAATACTACTGGCTTTATTTTATCGGCTCTTTGTTGATTGAAAACAGGGATTTTGCTCATGGCATATTCGCTCAAAGCCGTGATTGTTAGAGAAGGATTAACGCCCAAATTGCCAGGAATAATTGTGGCATCAAGGACCCGCAAATTTTTATAGCCAAAGACTTCCCCTGTTTCGTCAATTACGCCATTGTTTTTATCGACACCGATGGCAACACCACTCATGATGTGTGCGGTCATGGGCACTCCTAAGATGATTTCTGATAGTGAAGAAGCGGCTTGTCCTTGCATTTTTTTGGCAAAAAGTTTGGTGGCTTTTTCAGCCGATGGAAAAGAGACGGTTAGGGGCGTATCTTGTTTCTTCTGTACGGCAGTAATGCCTTTTTTAAAAAGCCTGTACCACCTTCTACGCCATTCAAAATGGATAAAAGATTCGCTTTTTTGCATCACAAGAAAAACAATAGATTTTGCCGCTTTGCCTTTGTATCGGAGGGTTTTGAATGTTTTTATTGGGTGCAGAATGGTTTGCCCGAGCATTTTTAATATTCTCACAAAGCCTTTGCCCGTAACCATCGGCACACAAGGCAAATACAACCACGTTTTATCTGAATCCTTGTTAAAGCGATTTATTTCAATATTGGTGTCATCATCAATAGAGATGAAGGAACTGATTGCCACGCCATCATGCACGCTTTGTTTCATGTCAACAATTGAGGTTAAGGTTTCTGAATTTGTTCTAATTTTTTGCCCTAGTTTTGATGAAATATGTGGCAAGCATTTGTATTGATCACGCATTTTTAATAACAGCGGAACCGTGCCTAACACGCCAGCAGAGACCACCACAGCACGAGTGGTTAATGTGTACGTTTTCTTTTTGTATTTATTGTTTTGTTGGTATTCTTCTTCGACGGTGATTAAATAACCGTGCTTGCCATCATCGTTGTCATCAACGGCCAAAGGTTCTATTTTAACCACTTCACAGTTTGCGCGTATTTCACAACCGTTTCGTTCGGCAAAAAACAAATAATTTTTCAATAAGGTGTTTTTGGCATTGTGGCGACAGCCTAAAACGCAACTGCCACAAAGTTGGCAGCTTGCTCGTTCTGGACCATCACCATTAAAGTAAGGGTCATTGACTTTGTTTCCTTGTGAGTCCTCTTTTTGGGCAAAAAGAACACCTGTAGAGACGGTTGTAAAGGAGTCTTCTCTACCAAAATCCTTAGCAACTTGCTTAAGTGTATCATCGGCAATATTGGTGTAAGTGTTTTTTGTTGTACCCAACATGCGTTGTGCTAGAGCGTAAAAAGGCGCGAGTTGTTGTTGCCAATCTGGGCGAGATTGCATCCACTCAGCACTTTCAAAGACAGCCGCTTCTGGAATAAAATGAACATTTGAATAAATCTGCGAGCCACCGCCAACCCCAATGCCGTGCAAAATCATGGTTTTGCTCGTCACGCTAATCTGAGTAGAACCTCGCAAACCAAGCTTTGGTTCCCAAAGGTAGTCTTTGGCAATGTTGTTGTTTTTAGGGTAATCTTTGTCTTTGCGCCATTTTCCTTTTTCTAAAACCAGAACTTTATTGCCTTTTTCAGTTAAGCGTAAAGCACTAACAGACCCGCCAAATCCAGAGCCTATGATTATTTGATCGTAGTCGTATTTTTGCATGCTTGATATTGCCTTATTGCTGATAATGCTTGGTAGGTTATTTTACCGCGGCTTTAGTTTTAAATAAAGCAATTCCTAAATATCCAAAGACGATTGCCAAAAGAGGATTAATAAAATTTAGTAAGGCATAAGGTGCATAATCCAAAGTTTGAACACCCAAGGTTGCGACATAAAACACTGCCGTATTGTTCCAGGGAATCAGAGCAGTTGTCAGGGTTGAGCCTTCTTCGACACTGCGCGATAGTACCATTCTATCGACTCCCTTTTCATCGTAGGCCTTTTGATACAATTGCCCGTTGAGAATAATAACAATATAGGTATCACCCATGGACAAGTTGCCAATAAAAGATGTGGCAATGGTAGATGCAACTAAAGAACCTGCACGTTTAATGCGTTTTATGATGCCTTGAAGTAGAACCTTCAAAAAGCTCGCACCGTGTAAAATCCCACCCATCGCAATAGCAATTATTGATAACAACAACGTTTCTGCCATTGAAAACAACCCACCCCGACCGAGTAATTTGTCAAGCATTGGTGTTCCGGTATCTGCTGGCTGATTTTGCCACAAAGCGTTTGCCACTTCACTTACCGAGTGTCCTTGGTATAAAATTCCGATAACAACAGCCACAACAATACTAGCAGTCATCGTGACTTCAGGTGCATATTTTTTGACACTCATGACCAACATTACCAATAACGGCGTCAGTGTTATAAAGAAATTGAGTTTATAATGTTGCGCTAACACCTCTTGAATAGCGGTTATTTCGATAAAAGATGTTGTGTTGCTCGTTTGATAACCCATATAGGCGTATAAAACAATAACAATAAGATAAGAAGGAATGGTGGTATAAAGCATGGACTTAATGTGCGCGTATAAACCAGTTCCTGCACTCATGGAAGCTAAGTTTGTGGTATCCGAAACAGGCGAAAGTTTATCACCAAAGGTAGCACCTGATATGACCATTCCCGCAACCAAGGGCAAGGGCACATTAAGCACGGCTCCAATACCCATAAATACCACACCTAATGTACCAACGGTTCCCCATGATGTTCCAATTGAAATGGACATGATGGAGCACAAAATTAAACCAATGGGTAAAAACCATTGAGCTGTAATCCAATTAAGCCCATAATAAATTAGGGCAACCACCGTGCCAGAATGCATAAAAGAGGCAATAACTATACCAATGAGGCAAAAAATATAAATAGCTGATAATGACTTAGATAAACTGTTGCTCATCATCGCACGTATTTGTTCAAAATCATAACCCAATAAACGAGCATTTAATGCCACCCATATCATCACAAAAAATAAGATGATGTGTAATGAAATCTTCATCATGAACAAACCAAAAGAAATCATTAAAATCAAAACAGAAAAAACGAGAATGGCGTGAAGTAAAGAGCTGGTTTTTACCGGCATTTGTAACCTATTAATAAATGAATGTTCAATATCATATCCTTTTTATAACTAATATGCAAAGACCTTATTATTGAGTTATAATTCCACCATGAAAAAATTACAAATAATCGTTCCTGTCTTTAATGAGCAAGAAGTTGTAGACATTTTTTACGAAAAAATGAAACAAATCTTAAGCACGTGCGGTGTTCAATGGACTATTTTATTTGTCGATGATGGATCAAGTGATGGCACCGTTTCGCACATAGAATTTTTGCGGCACAAAGATTCTCGTGTCGGTTTTATCAGTTTAAGTCGAAATTTTGGCAAAGAATACGCCCTAACAGCAGGACTTGATCATGCCGATGCCGATGCGGTAGTGGTTATTGATGTGGATTTGCAAGACCCACCAGAATTGATACCGCAGATGTTGCAAGAATGGCAAAAAGGCTATGATGTGATTTATGCCACAAGGCGAAAACGCGAAGGAGAAACCTACCTAAAAAAAGCCACGGCTTCGTGGTTTTATAAAGTCATTAATAAAATGAGCAAAATCTCCATTCCTAAAGACACAGGTGATTACCGTTTAATGGATATAAAAGCGGTTAGAGCAATCAACAAGTTACGCGAAAGCAATCGATTCATGAAAGGCATCTTTGCTTGGGTGGGTTATAAACAAAAAGCGATTTATTTTGATCGCAAAGAACGTTTTGCCGGTGAGACCAAGTTTAATATGCGGAAGCTTTTTTCTTTTGCAATGGATGGCATTACTTCATTTTCTTATGTTCCTCTTAAGTTTGCCACGTGGATTGGTACAGCCGTTGCCTTGTTTTCTTTTTTGTACGGAATAAAAGTCATTTTAAAGGCTTTGATTTTTGGTGGCGACCCACAAGGTTACCCAACAATGATGGTGGTGATTTTATTTTTGGGAGGCATTCAATTAATGGCTCTTGGCATTATTGGAGAATACTTAGGGCGTTTATTTGAAGAAAACAAACAACGCCCTTTGTATTTAATTGATAAATATCATCCGCCTAAGGCTGCTGATAAAGAAGATTAGCTCTCTATTTTTTTACCTTTACAAATTTCAAAGTAAATCTATCGGTATTGCCCGTGACTGTTTTTCTTCCCACTTCATAACGCAGCTCATCATCAGGGCGGTAGTGGAGGTTGCTGTAATCGACTAATTTAAAACCAGCCTCTTGAATTTCTTTAATGGCAAGAACTGGGTCAAATCGTCTGCGATTTTCATTGTCATCGCCTTGCATATGTCTGCGAGTATGGTCAACAACTCCATAAATACCTCCCACTTTTAAGGCTTTATAAGCAGCATCATTCATGGCTTTTCTGCCTTCAAAATCAAAATTGTGGTAATTTCTAAAGGTCAAAACCATGTCGACTTTTTTGGTGCCTAAGTCAGTGTTTTCAATTGAATAAAATTTAGCGCCTTCTTTACGATACATTTTGTTGTTTTTCGCTAAAACCTTAACGTCTTTAAAGTCGTTATTATCCTTTAACAAAGACTTTTCGATTCGTGAAGTTCCATAAGCAACGGCAAAATCACCGTTCTCTTTTAAAACTGGGGCTAATAGTTTTGTGTACCAACCACCACCAGGAATTAGTTCGATAACTTTCATGTCATCACGCAAGCCAAAAAATTTGAGCGTGCTAATGGGGCGACGATTTCTATCGCGCTGAGTTTCCTTTTCTGTACGGATAGACGAATTCATGGCAGAGATTAACTTCGCCTCTGTGGTTTTAAAATCATCGGCATAAGTTGCAAAACTGATGACTAAAAGTAATAATGTTTTCATGCGCTGGCTCTCTTTTTTATTTTTATGAAGTGAATTAGACAGTTTTAACGCCAATTGTTTCAATTTAATGTGAGAAATTATGAGTTTAAAAAAATTACAGGATGTTTTTGGGTTTGAGGAATTTAAAACCGGTCAGCAACAAGTCATAGAAAAAGTTGTTCAGGGCAAGTCTGCCTGTGCTATTTTCCCCACAGGTTCGGGTAAATCCTTGTGTTATCAATTGCCCGCCTTACAACTGCAAGGCATCACTTTAGTGGTTTCACCTTTGTTGTCTTTAATGAAAGACCAGCTGGATTTTTTATTGTCACACAATATTTCAGCGGCACGACTGGACTCTTCTTTAGAGCGTGAAGAATACAATAAGGTACTAGAAAGAGCCAAAAGTAACCAATTAAAAATCCTGATGATTTCAGTTGAACGTTTCAAAAATGAACGTTTTCGCGGACAATTGCAACGCATGAATGTATCGCTCATGGTAATAGACGAAGCCCATTGCATATCCGAATGGGGGCATAATTTTCGCCCAGATTATTTAAAATTACCTCAATACCAACGCGAATTTAAAATTCCGCAAGTCTTATTACTCACCGCTACAGCAACTCAACAAGTGGTTGTCGATATGCAAGCCAAGTTTGCCATTGATAAAGATGATGTGGTGATTACTGGATTTTACCGAGAAAATCTGTTTTTACAGATGCAACCAACTCCAAGCGAAAATCGCCTACACGCATTGTTTGCTGCTTTAACTAAAAATCCAGATTTGCCTTCAATTGTCTACGTCACTTTACAAAAGACGGCTTATGAAGTTGCTGAGTTTTTAAAAAACAAAGGCATTAACGCACACCATTACCATGCAGGCATGAAAACAGATGAGCGTGAATTGATTCAAAACCAATTTATGCAAGGGCAAATCAACTGCATCGTTGCCACCATCGCTTTTGGTATGGGCATTGATAAAAAAGATGTCAGGCGCGTAATTCACTATGACTTGCCCAAGTCCATAGAAAATTACAGCCAAGAAATTGGTCGTTCAGGGCGGGATGGCAAAAGGTCTCTGTGCCAAATCTTAGCCAATAGCGATGGCATTACCGTGCAAGAGAATTTTGTCTACGGAGACACGCCCGATTTCAAGGGCATTAAATTGCTGTTGGAACAAATTAAAAACAGCCAAGAGCCTTTTTGGGAAACCAAAATCATCACCTTATCCAATGAATTAAATATCAAAGTATTGCCATTAAAGACCTTATTGGTTTATCTGGAAATGCGAGGAATCATTAAACCAAAATTCACCTATTTTGAAGAATATTCATTTAAAAATTGCGACACTGGCGCCATTGTTAATCGCTTTCAAGCAGAACGTAAAGATTTTATTGCAGCTATATTTAACAACAGCATTAAGAAAAAACTGTGGACCTACGTCGATATTCAAGCAATCATGGAAAACTATTCCACCGATAGAGCGCGTATCATTGTTGCCTTAGAATACTTTGAACAGCAAGGTCTGTTAGAGTTACAGGCTAAACAATCGGTGGAACGCTTTGATATAGTCACTCGTGATTTCGATGCCGCTCAATTGGCAACCGAGCTGTTTAATGTCTTCTTGAGAAAAGAACAAACCGAAGTACAACGCATCCACAACATGATAGCTTTATTTGAATCTGATGCTTGTTTAAGTAAAGAGCTAGCGCATTATTTTGGTGAAGAATTGAGCTTTGAAAAATGTGAACACTGTTCTCATTGTTTAACGGGTCAAGCGAACTTTGAAAGTCACAATAAAATGCCCGAAATCGAAACACATAACTTCGAGCAACTAACGGCAGAGTTTATTCACGCGATTGATGATGCATTTAGTGCTAATAATTTGGTTAAATACCTGTGTGGAATCTCGACACCAATTTTCAGAAAATACAAAATCAGGGCTTTACCCTATTTCGCCTACCTTGAGAAATACCCTTATGCCCAAGTCAAAACCTGGGTGTTGTCGCATTTGAATTGAGCCTGTTAATTAAGGCATAATATCAATATGCAATACCGTAGAGTTGATATTCAGTGAGCTTGTTATTTTTTCACCATTAACTTAGCAGATAGAAAAAGTTCTTTGTTGGTTGATGAAGTTGATAAATTGCGTGATGTCATTAATAAAGTTAAAAAAAAGCACTCCTTCAAAATTGATGCGTTAGTTATTATGGCTGAGCATTTCATTCGAGACGAATATGACTTTAAAACACATGTGGATTACATTCATTATAATCCTGTCAAGCATGGTTATGTCAGAATAGCATCAGATTGGCGTTTTTCAACCATTCACCAATAACGTTGTGAAACTATACACATAGAGTTAGGAATTTATGATAATAATTAGGGTATTGGATTCGAGATTAACGACACATCCAATTTCGGTGAATAACAATGCCCAAACAAACTCAATCTTTGTTCATAATGTAGGTTGGGCTAAGCTTGCGCAGCCCAACATTTCGATGCTCGGTTTTAGATTGAATCGGATGGAGTGACGTTTATAAAAGATGGCTTTATTAATTTAAGAGGTTGCCGACAGCCTGCGTTGGGCTGCGCAAGCTTAGCCCAACCTACCCAATATTGAAATTACACACACATTTTACATGTTGCAAATATCAAACCAGAAATAGGTGAGTTGTCGCATTTAAATCTTAAAGCTCATCCAATAATTGATTATTGACCAAAGTGCTGGGCGTGTAATACCCTGATTTTTTAGTTTTAAGGGTGTGTTCGACCATTTTTAAGCCACCTGTCATGGTTAAAGTGTAACCGTTGTCCGTTTCAAGGCGTACTGTTTTGCATTCGCCTTTGGCATTTTTTACCTCGCCCCAAAGGTAAGTTTTTAGTTTTTCTCTTTGTTTGTCAGTAGGGCCACGAACTGACTTCTCAATGCGCTTTTTTAAGAAGTTCTGCACAAAACCTAAACCCAATAAACCGCGTATATAATTCATGCGTTTAAGCTTTTTCACTAAATTGGGTGAGGCAGGAATATACACTTCTATGTTTGGAATTTTTGTGGTGAAATGAGCCGTTGACACATCTCCCCACGGAATGCTCATGGCAAGTTTTTCACCATTGCCAAAATCTATTTTTCGGGTTTTATAGGCGAGTGGTACAGAGATAATTTTGCCATTTTCTCTAACTTTCCCACCGGATGCCAGCCCCTCAACAGAGGTTTTGGCGGTTCCCGGGGAAAATCCAGATTTGGAATCAAAGCCTAAGGCTAAATGCGTCGCATCGGGCATTAGTTCTTTGAGTTGTGATGCCAAGCAATCTGTTGGAATGACATCAAAGCCAACGCCAGGGCATAAAACAATGCCCGCTTCTTTGGCTTGTTTATCAAATGATTTTGCCATTTCGAATACGGCTATTTCGCCAGTAATATCAAGGTAATGAGCCTGACTGTTAAGACAAGCTTGAATCATGGCTTTTGCGGTGTGAGAAAAAGGCCCTGCACAGTTAATCACCACATCAACATCTTGTAAGTTTTGAGCAATAATTGTGGGGTTTGATAAGTCAAAGACTCGTGATTCAAACCCCAAATCATTGGCGAATGTTTTTATGGTTTGGCTATTTCTGCCTGCAATAATCGGGGAAAAGGATTGTTGTTTAGCGTAATTCGCAATAAGTTCACCAGAATAACCGTTAGCTCCATAAATCATCCACTTTTTCATTTTTTAATCCTGTTTTTTTATGCCTTTCATCATTTTAAGAAAAACTTTAATTTTTTGCTTCATAAAAAAGTCAGGGACCAATCTTTTAATCAAGTACTGAGTGCGTGATTTTTTATGTGTTATGATAATAAATTTATTTTTATTGATACCATTAAAGATGCCTAAGGCTACATCATCTGCTGAAACGCCCGAGCTCTGCATTTGTTTATCAATAAAACCCTTTGTTTTATCCGAAGCATTAGCCATGCTATCGACCAAGTTGGTAGGAAAAAAAGCGGGGCATACTACACTAACTCCGATATTATAAAGAGCCATTTCGCCATGCAAAGTTTCACTAAAAGCAACCACACCCGCTTTGGCAACATTATAGGACATCATTCCTGGCATATTGGCTAAACCTGCATAACTGGACGTGCTGATGATATGGGCTTTATCGGATTTTTTTAACAAAGGCAGAAATACTTGAGTGCCATAGATAACACTCATTAAATCCAGCGCGATAAGTCGATTCCACTCTTCAACCGTGGTACTTTCCAAAGTGCCTGCACTGGCAACACCTGCATTATTGACCAAAATATCCAGAGATTCATGCTTACCAGCAATGATTTTAAAAAGTGCTTCAAAATTTTCTTTTGCACCAACATCACAATGGTGGTATTCGGCATTATTACCCTCTAGGGTGAGCTTGGCAACAAGCTTTTTTCCCAACTCATCCTGGATATCTGCAATTATTACATTCCAACCCTTTTTTGCATACAACGTTGCAATAGCTTTGCCAAGTCCGCTGGCAGCTCCCGTTATTAGAATGTTTCTCATAATTTTATCAGATATAAACTTGATGGGCATCATAAACTAAAACAAATAAAAAATCGAGCGTTCGCTCTATATTGACAAAAAGTATTGCAAAGTTTAAACTCACATCCTATTAAAAAAATTAAAATACTATGAACTTTACACTCTCAGACAAATTACAGAACAAACTTAACAGAATACAGTCCTTTTTAGAAAAAGAAATTTACCCAATTGAACACTTATTTTTAAATCACCACTGGGATGAATTGTTTGCTGCACTCGAATCCTGCCGATTAAAAGTAAAATCCCTAAAGCTTTGGGCACCCAATATGCCAAAATCGGAAGGCGGAACATTTGAAAATTTAACCGAACTTGCATTAATTGGTGAAGTACTTGGACAATCACCTCTTGGGCATTTTATTTTTGGTTGCCAAGCTCCTGATGCAGGCAATGCAGAGTTATTGCACTTATTTGGAACAGATGAACAAAAAGAAAAATGGCTCAATCCATTAGTATCAGGAAAAATACGCAGTTGTTTTGCCATGACAGAACCGCATACGGCAGGTTCAAACCCAACTCTTTTAGATTCTAGGGCAGAACTAAAAGACGGCAATTGGCATATTAACGGACGAAAATGGTTTACTACATCAGCTGAGGGTGCGGCTTTTACTATCGCCATGGTTGTCACCAACCCCGATGCACCAAAGCACAAACGTGCCAGTATGATTATCGTTCCATTAGAAACAAAAGGCTTTGAAATTGTGCGTAATATTTCGGTGATGGGAGCGCAGGGCAAAGGATATTTCAGTCATGCAGAAGTCACCTTTAATGACTGTGTCGTTCCACAAGAAAATATTATTGGCAGTGATGGTGATGGCTTTGCATTAGCGCAAGAACGCTTAGGTCCCGGTCGAATACAACATTGCATGCGTTGGTTAGGGATTGGCAAAAGATCAATACAGGTGAGCAAAGAATTTCTAAACCGCAGAAAAATATCAAATTCGCAAGTGCTGGCGCAACAACCCTTAATGCAAGGAGCCATTGCCGAATCATTGGCAGAACTGGCAGCGGCACGCTTATTAGTCTTACAAACTGCCAGCAATATTGATAATTATGGTTTTGAAAAGGCAAAAAATGAAGTATCATTGATAAAATTTCATACCGCCAATGTGGTGCAACGTGTGGTTGATCGTTCTTTACAGTCTTTGGGAGGGCTGGGCATGACCGATGATACGGTGTTGTCTTTTTTCTATCGGGAAGAGCGTGCTGCTCGTATTTACGATGGTGCTGATGAAGTGCATAAAATAGTTGCAGCCAAACGTTTTTTAAACAGCTAGGGAGTTAAATTTGGATTACCAGTCCTTTTGTCAACAGTATCAACCAAGTAAAAAAGAGTTGTTCACGCAGTTTTATCGCTTTTTTAAAGATAAATTCAGTGTGAAAAATGAACGCATCGCGGTAGAGAAGTTAGCCACAATTATTGAGGCAACATTCAAACTTTCCGCCAATCAAAGTTTTGCTAACATGAGTTTACGGCAACTATCCAAAGAATCTGGCTTGAGTATGGGTGGCTTGTATGCGTACATACAAAACAAACAACAATTGTCGTTATTTATCCATGAGTTCTTAAGTTATTTTGTCATTAAAACAATTAACCAAGTGACAAAAAACAAAGGCTGCAATAATTTAGAATGCATCATTAAAACGCATATTTATTTAAGTGAACTGTTACAGCCTTGGTTCTTTTTTGCCTTTATGGAAAGTAAAAACTTGTCTCGAGATGAAATAAAAGCAGCCATACAATCTGATTTATTAATGGAAAGCAAACTGATTGAAGTAATTAAACGCGGGCAACAGGAAGAGATTTATAGCACTATTTTAAAAGCAGAAACCGTAGCCTCATTAACCAAGCCTTTACTGAGTGAATGGTACTTAAAACGGTGGAAATACAAAAAAAGAGGCATGAGCATTGACCAATATTGCTTAGCCGTGATGATATTTATTGAACGGGGCTTAACCAGTCCACACTCCCTAAGCGAATTTGAGAACAATGAAAAGCCATGAATAATAAAGCCCAAAAAGTACGAGAAGAAGACCAACTGGATAAAGAAAAATTAGCCCAGTATTTATCCAAGCATGTCTTTGCAGGTATAAATGCTGACACATTAAACATAAAGCAGTTCAAAGGTGGTGCATCAAACCTGACTTACCAATTGCAGTGGGATAAGCAAAAAGCGATATTGCGCACCGCACCCAAAGGTGCAAATATAAAAAGTGCACACGACATGGTCAGAGAATACAATGTCATTTCAAAAATAAGACCGCACTTTTCTTACGCACCAAAAACCATACACCTCTGTGAAGATAAAGAAATCATAGGCAGAGAGTTTTACTTAATGCAAAAAGTAGAAGGCATTATTCCTCGCAAGGAATTTCCAATACCGCTTACCTCAACACAAGCCAAGCAAATATCCAAAGAACTCATAGATGTGCATATTAAATTGCATGAAATTGACATAAAAAAGACTGGACTGATTGAACTTGGTTACCCACAAGGTTACATCCAAAGGCAAATACTGGGTTGGAACAAACGTTATAAAAACGCCCGATTAAAAGATTCATTACAAGCCAACGATTTAATGCAATGGCTAGAAGACCATATGCCAAATGATGAGACCTCGAGTGTTATACACAACGATTACAAACTGGATAATGTGGTATTATCCGAATCTGATCCAACAAAAATAATTGCGGTGCTTGATTGGGAAATGACAACTATCGGTTCGCCGTTGATGGATTTGGGCTGCTCATTGGCGTATTGGATAGAAAAAGATGATTCTCCTGCCATGCAAGCCATTCGCATGATGCCCACCTCAATAGAGGGTATGATGACCAGAAAAGAAATCGTAGAGTATTATGGACACAAACGAAATATTTCTCTTGATAATTTCGACTACTATTATATTTTTGGCTTATTTCGCCTTGCTGTTATTGTGCAACAAATTTACCACCGCTATGCACAAGGAAAAACATCAAACCCTGCCTTCAAAAATTTTGGTCAAATAGCCGCTGTACTAATTCAACAAGCGCAAAAGATACGAGCCCGGTATTGAGAAGATATATAAATGTTTTATATATTAAACTTGGATACCCTTAGTTTTGTTTACATGGCTGTGCACTATTTTCCTGTTTCACACTTTCAATATACCGAACAAATAATTTATACTCATTAGGGTTGTTGGCTTTAGCCAACCTTTTTAGAGCGTTGACTAAAGTCAACAACCCAAAATAACAGTTATTTATTTAATGTTTTATAACCTGTTGTATTATATAAAGAAAATAAACTTACAGTGTATGAAACAGGAGTTAAGTGCACAGCCATGTTTGTTTAATTTGATGATTGTGGTGATATACAATTATTAGGATTGTTAATTTCAGTGTCTCCTAGATTGGAATAATAGTTGTAATTAGATTGAGCCAATGAATCATAATATGCCACTTCGCCATATTTTCGTTCAATGGGTTCGGCAATTTTATTAAATTCAGCGCCTTTAGATGAAAGTGCTGTTTTACCATAGTTCATGATGTCAACAAGGCATTCGTAGTGTTTTGTATAGTTGGTTTTATCTTCTGTGGCTTGTTGTAACTTTTCTTTCTCACCTTTTTGTTTGAAAATATTAATTTTTATCGCATAACCAATGCGAGCTGAGATTATAGATTTGCTTTGAGTTATTAAAAGTTCAGCAAGTTTTAAACAAGACTTTTCTTGGCTTAAATCATTTAAACAAACCTGAGTTAAATCTCTATAAGCTGGAATTGACTCTGCCATTTTTGCTCCGAGAACCCTTATGTGAATCATAATGTCTTGCATCTCATCAATTGTATCTATTTTATTACAACACATATACCTATTGACTTCTAATCTTTCCATAGCCAATTTGTTTTTAGGAAAAGGGTGGGTCTTTACGTATTCTTCGAGTTTAATTCTATATTCTTGATGTAAATAATAAAAAGTAATAAAATATTTGGAATCCGCCATATCATCAATGGCTTGAGTAATACCCTTTTGATTGTCGTCCTTTATGGCTTGACTAAGGCTGGATAAATATATAAACGCATTATCAGGCATACTCTGTAATTGTTTCGCAAAAATAGCCTCTTGGTCACAGAATGTTCTAAGCTTGTCGTAAGAGCATATTTCTGTAAGAGTCGAAATTGATTTTTTATCTAACTGATTTGAAGAGAGTATTAAGTTAAGCTCTACGCCAACACTGGCTAACTTTTCATTATCATCAAATTTAACATCTGATAATTGCTTGTAATAACCCAATAATTGAACATTAGGATCTGCATCATCAATTAAATAATGAACAAATCCTTTTTCCCACTCAAGCGACTCTTTTTCAATCTCCTCTCTAGTTGTTGATAGTTGAGCTAACAACGCATCGGTAGCTTCTTTACTGCTATGCTTGGAAAAAGCAACATTTGATAACAATAAAAATATTAAACAAATAAACCGAGTCATAACAATCATCCTAAACATATTGTTTTAATTTTACAATAGGGAAGATGCATTGTAAATAGGTGAAAAGTAATACACTTTTTAAAATAATATTAAATTATACGAATCTAAGCTATTCAAAACTCCATTAATTTAAAGTTAAACTTTCATTGGAGCCGTTTTTGTATGGCTTTACTGTGACATCCTTCATCTTGTTTTTGTTATTATCTCAGGTCATGGTTTGAGGTGCAACAAACACTGCCAATGGGCAGGATCCATCCTACATTAAGGTTGGTTTTTATCTGTATCTTTTTATTGTGTCGCTTGGCGGTAAATGGCTATAGCTGGATTGTCGGTTTTAACCGACGATTTTTAGATTTAAGCTGAGTTTTGAATGGGATAAATCTCACGGACTCATAATTTCAATTCTAAAACCACCAATTAGCTATTTACTTCTTCTTTGCCTTCTTAAATGCATCGGCTAATGAACCAAATGGATTGTTTGGTTGACTATTGTTGCTTCTGGGCTTGCTGTAACTTTTTTTCGAATAACTCTTTTTCGCTTGTGGTCTTTTGTCATCAGTTTTGCGTTTACTATCTGGTTTTGCCCCTGTTTTAGCCGATAAGGCGATGCGTTTTCGGGCAACATCCACCTCCATTACGGTGACGTTAAGGATTTGTCCTGTTTTGACCACATCACTTGGGTCTTTGACATACACATCTGCCAATTGAGAAATATGCACTAAACCATCTTGGTGTACACCTATGTCAACAAAAGCACCAAATGCGGTGACGTTGGTTACTACGCCTTCGAGTTTCATGCCTTCTTTGAGGTCTGATATTTTATGAATAGCATCATCAAAGGTTGCGGTTTTAAACTCACCTCGTGGATCACGCCCGGGTTTTTTGAGTTCTGCAATAACATCTTTGACAGTTTCTAGTCCGAATTGTTCGTTGGCAAAATCTCTTGGGTTAATGCCCGAAAGTTTATCTGATTTGCCGATTACATCCTGGATTTTACAATCCAATGATTGGACGATTTGCTCCACTAAAGGATAAGCCTCAGGATGCACGGCTGATGCATCAAGTGGTTGTTTGCCATTACGAATACGTAAAAACCCTGCACATTGGGTAAACATTTTATCGCCCAAGCGTTTTACCTTGAGCAATTGTTTACGGTTATCAAAACGACCATTTTCATCGCGGTAATTAATAATTTCTTGCGCGACAGATTCGGAAATTCCTGCGACATATTTAAGTAAAGCAGGGGACGCCATATTGACATCCACACCCACAGAGTTTACGCAATCTTCGACGGTATCGCCCAAGGCTTTATTGAGTTGGACTTGATTAACATCGTGTTGGTACTGCCCAACACCAATGGCTTTGGGTTCAATTTTAACCAGTTCGGCTAATGGGTCTTGCAAACGTCTTGCGATAGAAACAGAACCACGGAAAGTCACATCCAAATCAGGAAACTCTTTCGCAGCGGACTCTGATGCAGAATAAATTGAGGCGCCAGCTTCTGAGACCATAATTTTTTGTGCTTTAATGTCTTTATAATCAGATAATAATTCGGCGGCTAGTTGGTCAGTTTCACGTGAGGCTGTGCCATTGCCAATGCTGATTAATTCAATATTATGCTTCATGCATAAGGCTGCCAAAACATGCTTGGATTTATCCCATTGTTTTTGTGGTGCGTGTGGATAAATAACGGCTGTATCGATTAGTTTGCCGGTTTTATCCACCACCACGACTTTAACACCCGTTCTAAATCCTGGGTCTAAACCTAAGGTGGCTTTACCACCAGCAGGAGCAGCCAACAATATGTCCTTCATGTTGCGGGTAAAAACTTTAATGGCTTCGGTATCGGCTCCTTCGCGTGCTTGGTTGGTTAATTGCAAGGATAAACGTACGTGTAATTTTGCAATCCATGCCAGTTGAATGGTACGCAATAACCAAGCCGAATTATCCACATCCCAGTTTAAGCGGTTAATGATTCGTCCAATGGCTGGGTGTTGTTGCCCGTCCTCTAAGTTAACATCAATTTTTACACTCAAAAACCCTTCATTGCGACCGCGTAAAATCGCCAACATGCGGTGCGAAGGAATTTTGTTGATTTTCTCGGCAAAGTCAAAATAGTCTTTAAATTTTGCCGCCTCATTTTCTTTGCCTTTAACTAAGGTTGCTGTAATTAAAGCGTTATCCCACAACCAATCGCGCAGTTGTTGGATTAAATCAGCATCCTCAGCAATATCTTCTAAAGCAATTTGACGTGCACCATCAAGTGCATCATCGGTGGTTTTAACCTCATCGGAAATAAATTTTTGTGCCAGCTCATTAATATCAGCTTTTGGATTTTCGATTAACTCTTCTAGCAAAGGCTCTAAGCCATTTTTACGTGCAATTTGGGCTTTGGTTTGGCGTTTCTTTTTAAATGGCAAATACAAATCTTCCAAACGGGTCTTGGTATCAGCACTCATAATGGCATTTTTAAGTTCATCCGTTAACTTGCCTTGCTCCTTAATGACATCCATTACGGTTATGCGTCTGTCATCTAGTTCACGCAAATAGTTAAGCTTTTCATCCAACAGTCGCAATTGAGTATCATCCAAGCCACCTGTCACTTCTTTACGGTAACGCGAAATAAAAGGAACAGTATCACCATCATCTAAAAGACCAATAGCGGCTGTAACTTGTTGTGGCTGGGCGTTTATAACTTGGGCAATAATTTGAGCGTGATTCATATTATCCATTTAAAATTCAAAGGAGAGGAATTATAAATAAGTTCACCTGTGATTGGTAGAATAAGTATTAAAGTGGGTGTTTTTTTATTTTCGTACGGTGGCACAAAAGCACTGTGAATGAACAATGAGTTTTATTCCGCAAACGAGGTAGGCGAATGCAAATGATAGCCATGTAAATCTGCGAAATTCTGCGTTTATCTGCGGACATAAAAATCTGAAGCTATAGTTTAGGACTTTGGCAACACCCAATCAGGTCGCGGATAGTGGCAGGTGTAACCGTTGGGGATACGCTCTAAGTAGTCTTGGTGTTCAATTTCAGCTTCCCAAAAATCACTGGCTTTTGTCACTTTTGTCACAGCAGGAGCGGGCCATAACCCTGAATTGTTGACATCTTCAATGGTTTTTAACGCCATTTGCTTTTGCTCATCTGTCGTGTAAAAAATTTCTGAGCGATACGAGGCTCCAACGTCATTACCTTGACGGTTATCGGTGGATGGATCATGAATTTGAAAAAAGTAAGCCAAAATATCCCGATAACTAATGACTTCATTATCAAACTCAATTTCTAAGGCTTCTGCATGGGTACCGTGGTTGCGATAAGTCGCATTGGGAACATCGCCTCCCGTATAACCCACGCGTGTGGATAAAACGCCATCGAGTTGACGAATCAATCCTTGCATGCCCCAAAAACAGCCACCAGCGAGTATTGCCCTTTCTTTTGCCATTATTTCACGTCCTCAACTTGATTGATGTAATCACCATAACCTTCATCTGTCATATTTTCAAGTGCAATAAAACGCAAAGATGCTGAATTTATGCAATAACGCATACCACCAGACTCTTTTGGTCCATCTTCAAACACATGCCCCAAATGACTGTCCCCATGGCTTGAGCGCACTTCGGTACGAATCATGCCATGAGATGAATCTTTTATTTCGTTAATAAATTTAGAAACGATTGGTTTACTAAAGCTTGGCCAACCACAGCCTGAATCAAACTTGCTACTTGAGGCAAATAACGGTTCGCCCGAAACAATATCCACATAAATACCAACAGCATCGTTGTGTAAATATTCACCCGTTCCTGGGTGCTCGGTACCGTTTTCTTGAGTCACACGGTATTGCTCTGAATTGAGCTGTGAAATTTTATTCTTGTCTTTTTTATACAAGGTCATCTTACTTTGTAACCAGCATGACAAGCAACGCAAGCCGATGTCACTTCTGCTAGGGCTTTATAAGCGGGCAATAAATCCCCTTCTTCACACTTCATGGCAAAACGAGTCGCGGCTTTGTGCATGGAAGTGCCAATAGCAGCCATCCCTTTTGGCATAAACTTCGACATTTGCTTGGCATGATGTGATTTCAAAGAACCCATGCCTAAATGGCTTTCTGCTAATTCAGCCGCTTTATCCATTTTGTCGTTGGCAAGGTATAACTGAATCCGATTAATTATTACTAAATGATCGCGCATATTACCCATCATATGCTCTTGCATCATAGCAGGAAACTCCACTAAAACACGTGAGTCTTCTTCGGCAGAGATTATGTTTTGAAAGAAAATTAAAAAAATAATTAAAATTAAAGTTTTCATGAGCCTTATTATATACTCATTACGGGATTGAAATATACTGCTCAGGTAAAAATAAGAGTTAAATTTTATTCTAGTTTTGTACGGATACAATCCGTACTATTGATGTTGTTAATATAATGGTTTATACTTGAGGGCAATTCAAAAACAAATTTAAAATGTTAAATACACGATTAGACATGCGACTTAGTCAAGAAGTCAAAACCAAGGCAGAAAAAGCCACGGCATTGCTTGGTTTGAAAAGCTTAACTGAATACGTCGTGCACTTAATGGATGAAGATGCAACAAAAGTGATTAAGCAACACGAAAGCATGGTCATTGAAAACAATCGTTTTGATCAATTTATGCAAGCTTGCGACAAGGCTAAATCACCCAACAAAGCATTAAAAGATGCCGCTAAATTGACAAAAAAATTAAATATCAAGTGAACCTTGGTTCAAAATTTATCCCCTTAGATAAGTCAATTCATGATAGAGATTTGTTTGACTGTGGTGAAAAGGAACTCAATTTATTCTTAAAAACAAAGGTTGCTAAGCACATGAAGGTTGGGATTAGTAATACTTTGGTAATTGCATCCGATACTTTACTAGAAAATAGAAAACATCCAATTAGTGCTTTCTATATAGTGACACCAAGTTTAATCGAAAGAAAAACATTACCAGCACCTCTGGCAAAAAAGCTTCCCCACTATCCTGTCCCAGTATTCCTAATCGCACAACTTGCGGTCGATAAAAAATACCAAGGGAAAAAATTAGGTCAAATTACTCTTATCAAAGCCTTAGAGTTTTTATGGGCAATCAACCAACAAATGCCCGCCTACGCTGTCGTTGTTGATTGCCTGAATGAAGTGGTAGAAAAGTTTTACGCTAAGTTTGGTTTTGAGGTGTTAGATACGGTTAATGAGAAAGTTAAGATGTATATTCCGATGAAAACTGTTGGGGAATTGTTTTGATATATATCAAAAAACAACAAAAGTTGTATTTTAAGTATAATTTAAGTGTTTCTTCAAAATAATAACATTATGGCAAAAACATTTCACATATCACTTCCAGAAAACATAGATTCATTTGTTGCAAATCGCGTTAAAGAGAGAAACTTCAAATCAAAAGGAAGTTATATCCAAGATTTAATTCGACAAGACCAACTCCGAACTGAAAAAGTTAAATTGACCAATATGTTATTAGAAGGATTGGCTTCACAACATTCAGTAATGAGTGAAGATAAATGGCAAAAGCTAAAAAACACAACGGTTAGGGAAATCACAAAAAACAAAGCATGATGTAAATATTCACCCGTTCCTGGGTGCTCGGTACCGTTTTCTTGAGTTACACGGTATTGTTCTTGATTGAGTTGCAAAACTTTATTCTTATCTTTTCTATACATTATTAAAATCAGTTATAAGCTAATGATCTTTCATGATAAACTATTCCTATTCAACTTCTCAAGTCATTACAAAACAATGCATCAGATTTAGTGTTTATTTATGTGTTTTCTAAATAGATTTTGAGAAATTTTCGGCTCTTCACCGCTTATGTGAGTAAAAAAGGATACGAATCATAGAACATTGATGAGGTGTCATTTAATGATGATTGCCTGATTTTACGTTTGAAATATTCAGTATCTCTAATGCCTCTGGCTCTTTTTCTTATCATACCAATGGCGATGTTTCCAGCTTCAATAATTGCGCTAGTAAGTTTGTGTTTTGCATAGCTTGCAATACCAACACTGTGTTTTTTTAATGAGTCAGCAAACTTTT
>JALSLV010000062.1 GCA_026988115.1 Lysobacterales bacterium
TAATTTTCCTAAGGGCAGTATTATTGTTTATGATAGGGGTTATAATGATTATAAATGGTTTAACTTATTGACAAATAATGAAATTATCTTTGTCACACGCTTAAAGAAAAACGCCAAATATGAGGTTATAAAGTCACATAAAGTTAATTCTAAGCAATCAATTGTTAGCGATGAAACAATCAAGTTTACTGGACCTCAAATTTCAAAGAAGTGCCCAATCAAATTACGGTTGATTACCTATATTGATAAAGAAACGAATAAAAGATATAAATTTCTAACCAATAATTTTAAGTTATCAGCAAAGACTATTGCCAACATTTACAAATCAAGATGGCAAGTGGAGTTATTCTTCAAATGGATAAAGCAGAACCTAAAAATCAAGAAATTTATTGGCATATCTAAAAATGCCGTTATGACTCAAATTTGGATAGCAATGTGTGTCTATTTGATGATTTCTTATATTAAGTTTACCTCAAAATTATCCAAAAGTATGCAACAAATACTGCGACTTCTACAGCTGAATTTATTTGAGAAAAGGGACTTGATACATCTGTTAGAAGGGATTCCGATTAACATAAAAGTATCGAATCCAAATCAAATGACGATATTTTGAAAGTTAACGGGACAGTAGTGGTTTAAAATAACAACTTTTTACGTTATCACTTTATGCAACAAGGGGTTTCGCCTTATAATACCGATATTGAAACAACAAATTCGGTTAGGAGTAAAAACAATCATGAAAAAAGCTATTGTTATAATGTCTTTATTTTTTGCATTAAATGTTAATGCTGGTGATGCAGAAGCGGGCAAAACAAAGTCGGCAATGTGTGCCTCTTGTCATGGAGCAGATGGTAATAGTACCAATCCAGTTTGGCCCAAACTAGCAGGTCAGCATGAACAGTATATTGCCAGAGAGTTGTCTTTATTTAAAAGTGGTCAACGAAAAGCCACGGTGATGGGTGGTATGGTAGCTGGTTTAAATGATGCGGATATGCAAGATTTAGCCGCTTATTTCTCTTCTCAAAAATCAAATATTGGTTCTGCTAACGCTGATTTAATGGAAGCGGGTAAAGCAATTTACCAAGGCGGAGTTAAGAAATTAAAAATACCTGCCTGTATGGCGTGTCATGGCATAACAGGTAAAGGCAACCCTTTATCAGGTTATCCCGTGTTAGCGGGTCAACACTCAGCCTATACCGAACAACGTTTAATGGCTTTTAAGGCGGGTGAAATTACCGCAGATGATGACAATGGCAAAATTATGGCAGATGTTGCAAAATACTTAAGCGACGCTGAAATTAAGGCGTTAGCTAGTTACATTCAAGGTCTTTATTAATATTGAATACACCGGATTAATTATGAAAAAAACAACTACATTCGTTTTATTACTGTTATCTTTTACAGTGTTTTCTCAGGTCAACACTCAAGCACAAGTTCCTTACCAAGAAGGGTTGCACTATACGCGATTAGATCCTGTTTTTGATACAGAAACTAAAGACCAAGTCATTATTTATGAGTTTTTTGGATATAAATGCCCTCATTGTGCGCATTTTGAAGTCTTAGAAGCACCGTGGCATAAAAACCTGCCCAAAAATGTGAAACTTGTCAGGGTTCCTGTGGTTTTTCAGCGAGGTTGGGATGTTTTAGCAAAAGCGTATTACACAGCCGAGACCATGGGAATTGCAGAACAAACGCACAGAGCCATGTTTGATGCTATTCATAAAGAACACATCAAATTTCGAACCATAGAAGAGGTAGCTCAATGGTATGCTGAAAAATTTAATGTTGATAAAGAAGCATTTCTCTCTACCGCCAACTCCTTTATGATTGACTCCAAGATTCGTCAGTCAGATAACATGATGAGAAAGATGAAAATTACTTCGACGCCATCTATTGTTATTAATGGCAAATATGCGCCCAATAAAAAGGTGCTTAAAAGCTTTGCCGCGGTATTGGATTTAACCAGTTTTGTTGCAAAAAAAGAAGCTAAAGAAATGGGGTTAACGCAATAATGAGAATACTTTTATTGACTTTTTTTCTTTCAGTGGTTTTAACTTCTTGCAATAAAGATGAGCCTAAAACGACTCAAGAACCGGTTAAGACTGTTCAAACAAAACCGTTAAATTCTGAAAAAAAGGTTGATAAAGAATCGACAATAACTCAAGAAGATTTTAAGCCTGGAGTTGATTATTTCGAACTTGGTACGCCCTATGAAACGGATGATAAATCCCATGTGGTTGTGTACGAATTTTTTGGTTACACATGCCCTCATTGTTATCACTTTGAACCTTTTTTAAATAAATGGATAGAAGGCAAACCCGATTATGCTGTTTTAAAACGAGTTCCTCTTAATTTTCAACCGGCATGGGCAATTTTTCAACAAAGTTTCCTTACCGCAGAAACAATGGGACTTGTGGATAAGACCCACAGTCAGCTATTTAAGGCTTTGCATGAAGAACATAAAAGGTTTAGGACTATTGATGAACTCGCAAGTTGGTACGCGAATGAAGCAGGTGTCAATAAAGAAGCTTTTCTGAGTACGGCCGAGTCTTTTATATTGGATGCTGCCCAACGTAAAGCCGATAACATGGGGTTTAAAATGAAAATAACAGGAACCCCTAGTTTGGTTGTCAATGGCAAGTATAAGGTTTCAAACAAAATTAAGGACAGGAATAGAACCTTAAAAGTATTGGATTATTTGGTTAAAAAAGAGGCACAGGCAATGGGGCTTGTTGCTCAGTAAAAAATACAAAGAGTTTAGTAAGCTTATTGAAGCAAGCTAAACTCTTTTTTGCGTCTTAAAAGTAAAGCTTACTTTTCTAATAAGTGAAGTTTATCAATAACCTCAGCCCAATCATCGGCATCTTCAGGTGCGTCTTTCATGTTAGTAATAACAGGCCAATCTAAAGAAAGTTCTTCATTAATTTTTATAAATTGTTCTTGTCCTTCTGGCAAATCATCTTCAGGGTAAATTGCTTCAATGGGACACTCGGGCTCACATAAAGTACAATCAATGCATTCTTCAGGGTCAATAACTAAAAAATTTGGTCCCTCGTGAAAGCAATCAACAGGGCAGACTTCCACACAATCTGTATATTTGCATTTAATACATGCTTCAGTAACCACAAAAGTCATTTAATTCTCCAATTTTTCTTAATAAATGTTAAACTTGCGTTAATTCAATACGAGGTGTAATAACGCAATCTGCTCATTATCCTCTTATATTAGTAAATGGTAAAGTAATAAAATAGTGAGTTGTTGAAAAAATTGTCTAAAATCAAACTTCAAACCTACAATCAGTCCCAACACGGCATTGATACTGGTAAAATTTCACCTTCTGCTCAAGTCATAATCACTAAACTTATCGAAAACAACTACCAAGCTTATATTGTTGGTGGAGCTGTTCGCGATTTACTGTTGAACAAACAGCCTAAAGATTTTGACATTGCTACCAATGCCACTCCCGATGAAATAAAATCCGTATTTAAGCGAGAATGCCGCATCATTGGACGTCGTTTTCGTTTAGCTCATGTTTACTGCAATCATGAAATGTACGAAGTAGCAACATTTCGAGGATCGCAAAAACACGGACAAAGAGAGTTAAAAAAAGGGCAAATAGTTAGAGATAATGTATTTGGCACAATTGATCAAGACGCATTAAGGCGTGATTTTACCTGTAATGCGTTGTATTTTGATATTCAAAATGCCAATATTTTGGATTATTGCAATGGTTACACAGACATATCAGAAAACCAACTAAAATTTATTGGGGATGATCGCACACGAATAATTGAAGACCCTGTGAGAATGATTCGAGCGATAAGGTTTCAAGCAAAACTAGGCTTGAAAATGTCAGACAAAATTACTCAAGCCACCCAATCTGAACACCAAACAATAGCCAATGTATCTCCAGCACGACTTTTTGACGAGTTAGTTAAGTTATTTCATTGCAGTAATGGCATAGAAGCCTATAGATTAATGAAAAAATTTAACTTGTTTCAATTTATTTTTCCAAAAATTCATTCTGCTATAGATAAAAGTCCCCAAAACAAGTCTTTTATAGAGCGTGCATTTAATAGCACCGATTCGCGTATTGCACAAGGTAAGAGTATCACCCCAATATTCCTATTTGCCTGTTTTATGTGGCCTTTTGCAAGAGAAATAATCGACCGATTGGAGAACAAAAAAGTGCCACTTTATGAAGCGGTCAATACCGCTGCGAATGAAACATTTATTATAGCTCGAACACGTTTGGCGATTCCCAAAGTTATTCAAATAGGCATTAGGCATATTTGGTTGTTGCAATATCGTTTTAACTTTACTAAAGGCAAAAGGGTGTTTGCGACATTAGAGAATCCTCGCTTTAGAGCCGCTTATGATTTTTTATTGTTGCGTCAATCCGAAACTCCAGAACTTGAAACATTAGCGCAGTGGTGGACGGATATTCAAAAGCTATCAGCCCAAAAGCAAAAAGAACTTATTTTTCCACCCCGAGTTAAAAAAATAAAACTAAGCCCTAAATCACACACTTGTTATTTGGGTTTAGGCAGTAACGTTGGCGACTCTCAAGCCAATATTAAAAAAACCCTGGAACTGATTGATGAATCAGCCCACATAACAACACTTGAAACGGCAAGTCTGTATTTAACCAAGCCGTGGGGTAAAACAGATCAACAAGACTTTATTAACACGGCAATCAAAATCAGAACAAAACTCAAACCTGTGGATTTACTTGAAGCGTTAAAAATGATTGAAATTAAGATGGGAAGAACCAAAACTGAAAAATGGGGTCCGCGAGTCATCGACATTGATATTTTATTGTATGGCAATAATGTGGTAAAACAGCAACATTTAGAGATTCCCCACCCCCATATAACCGAAAGAAGCTTCGTTATTGTTCCATTACTCGAATTAAATAATGAGATAATCATCCCAAAAAAAGGAAAATTAGGAAAATTAGGAAAATATTACGATAAAAAGAGTGAAGCAAACGACATTATTAAAAAAATATAGTGGTATTTATGCAACAAAATGATAAGAAGTTGCTGATTAGAGACAAATTTACAACTATTTTGAGCAAAAACAACAAATAGTTGCATAAATACCAAAGCATTGCTAATATAGACGCATGTTTTGAAGCAGGTTACTTTTCATTTCCATCTACAAAACGATACAGGGCAAAATAAATAATATAGCATTAATAAAACCCATCCAGGATCGGATGGGTTTTTTTTTGGGTATATTGTTTTAAAATAAGTATGCAATAGGTAAAATACCGACAATATGAATCAAGATTTTTTAGCCCAGTGGCAACAATTAAAAAAATTAGCGTGTGATGAATCGGTTAAAGATTTGCAAGCGCTATTTAGTCAATCACATAACAGAGCCACATCGTTATCATTTGAAGTGGAAGATGTTTTTGTCGATTTCTCAAAAAACTGGATAACTCCAGAAATTCTTAGCTCTTTAATAAAATTAGCAAACGCCAGTCAACTCGCAAAAAAAATCACTCACCTATTTACAGGGCATAACATTAATGTCACTGAGAACAAACCTGCAACGCACACTTTACAAAGGCAAACAAACCCACCTGTTCAGATGATAAACGACAGAAATAAAATGTTTAAAGTGGCGCAAAACTACTCTTCAGGTAAGTGGTTAACTGCATTTGGCAAGCGCGTTGAAACTGTGGTTAATATTGGCATAGGAGGCTCTTACCTCGGGCCCAAAATTGCCATTCAAGCTTTGACGGATTTGCAAATGAAAAGCAAAGTTAAGATACTCTATTTTGCCAGTATTGACGATGTTAGATTAAAATCAATAGTCAATACAACCGATATAGAGCGAACACTCTTTTGTGTTAGTTCAAAAAGCTTAGGCACGATAGAAACACTAAAAAATGCAAATGCAATAAAGGCGCTGTTGGTCAAAAAGAAAAATTATCAGCCAACCCAAAACAACCAATCTTTTGTTGTTGCAACAGCAAATGAACCTAAAGCTGAGCAATTTGGTGTTCCCAAGAGTCATGTATTGCCATTTGATAATGCAACCGGCGGACGGTTTTCGGTTTGGTCCTCCATTGGCTTTCCCTTATTGATGGCAATTGGCGAAAAAGCATTTTTATCCTTTTTGGCTGGCGCTGAGAAAATGGATAAACATTTCAAAGAAACTAATTTTGCTCAAAATATACCTGTTTTGATGGCAATGATATCAATATGGTACCGTAATTTCATGCAGCTCACAGCCTATGCCGTGATTCCCTATGATGCTAATTTAAAGCATCTGCCAGCATGGTTACAACAACTGATGATGGAAAGCAACGGCAAAATGCATGACGTCAATGGCGAAGAAGTCAGTGTATCTACATCGCCATGGTTATTTGGTGATCATGGGCAATTATCTCAACACGCTTTTTTTCAAGCTTTTCACCAAAGTAAAGACGTATTACCCATCGACTTTATTGGGGTTCTGGGGCCGCAAACGGAAGCAAAAAAATACTTGTTGATAAACATGTTAGCCCAATCAGCAGCGTTAATGAATGGCAGCGATGACGATGAAAAACAGTTCAACTGCCCCGGCAACCGTCCAAGCACCACAATCTTGCTCAAAGAGTTAACGCCCAGTTCACTTGGTCAATTGTTATCTATGTACGAACACATGATATATGTTCAATCCGTTATATGGAACATCAACTGCTTTGATCAACCAGGAGTTGAACTCGGTAAATCCATTGCTCGAAATATAGTTGAGCACATCCAAGACGATACTCTTGAAGAAGTTCATCTTGATAAATCAACCCAACAGCTATTAGCCAAGGTGCTAGAACATGAATAAAGAAATCAAACAATGCGTGGCAAACGCGCAAAATCCTGTCACCGATTTAACTTTTGGAAAATCAATCGAAGTTAAGGAAAAAGACGCCGTACATTTCTCGGTAAAATTTCCTTTTCAAGGATTTGAATCCGAAATCAGTCAGGCTCTAAATGCGTGTTACAATCAAGAGCCTCAATTAAAAACTGAAATTCGCACCCACAAAACAAAAAAAGACATTGAATCAATAAAGGGTGTGAAAAATATAATTGCTATCGCATCAGGAAAAGGCGGTGTTGGAAAATCTACAGTAACAGTCATGCTTGCCAAGTCTTTACAAAAACTGGGTGCACGCGTTGCCATTTTGGATGCTGATATTTACGGTCCGAGTATGCCTCGGATGCTAGGAGATTACGGTAAACCCACCTCTCCTGACAACAAAAGCTTTATTGCGGTTAATGCTGCTGGCATTCAAAGCATGTCCTTGGGTTACATGATAGATGAAGAATCTCCGGCTATTTGGCGTGGTTCAATGATAACCAAGGCTTTGATGCAAATGGTGGAAGAAACGCGTTGGGATGAGGTGGATTATTTGTTGATAGATTTACCACCAGGAACCGGCGATATTCAATTAACAATGGTACAAAAAATACCAGTTACCGCAACCGTTGTGGTCACCACGCCGCAAGATATTTCCATGATAGATGCACAAAAAGCCTTTGCTATGTTTGAAAAAGTCGAAATTCCAGTGCTTGGAGTTATCGAAAACATGAGTGTCTTTACCTGCCCAAATTGTAACCATGAATCGCATATTTTTGGAGAAGGTGCTGCTGATAAAATGTTGAAAAAGTTTGATACACACCTGCTTGGGCAACTGCCTTTAAATATCAATATCCGCCAAAACATGGACGAAGGCACACCCGAAAATGTTTGGGGAATAGATTCTGAAATTTCTCAAAAAGGCTTGGTTGTGGCAATGAAAGTGGGGCAGTTACTCGCTCAATTACCCGTAGATATTAATAAAGACATCCCTGAACTTAAACTTCATAACTTATAGGCATAAAGATGACAATAAAATCAGACAGATGGATAAAAAAAATGGCATTGGAACATGGCATGATTTCTCCTTTTGAGGACGGACAAGTCACTTCTTCAGATAAGGATAATAAAAAAATTTCCTACGGCACTTCAAGCTATGGTTACGATGTCAGGTGTGCGGATGAATTTAAAATCTTTACTAATATTAATTCGTCCATTGTCGATCCAAAATACTTTGACCCTGCAAGTTTTGTCGATGTCAAGTCAGATGTTTGCATTATTCCGCCAAACTCATTTGCACTGGCTCGAACAGTCGAGTATTTAAAAATTCCTCGCAATGTTTTGACTATTTGTTTAGGTAAGTCTACCTACGCCCGTTGTGGAATCATCGTCAATGTGACACCGCTAGAACCCGAATGGGAAGGACATGTCACACTCGAATTTTCAAACACCACACCCTTACCAGCCAAAATTTATGCTCATGAAGGCGTGGCACAATTTCTTTTCTTTGAATCCGATGAAGAATGTGAAACCTCCTACAAAGACAAAAAAGGCAAATACCAAGGTCAAAAAGGTGTAACACTGCCAAGGATGAAGTAATTTTTAGATTCAAGTATTTAGAATATTAAAACAACATTTCCCCTTAAATCCAAACGAAAAAACTGTCACTTTATTCTATAAAGCCATTATTATTTGACATCAAAAATTTTGTTTTAAGCTTATCACATAAAAAATGCTCTAAAAGAATACATGTTTTTTTAACTTCTTTTATAGTATAATCAAAAGAAGTTAAAAACGAATTATATATTTAATACAACGCTCTCTCGCCATTCCCACAAAAGCGGAAACCCAGTGATTTATAGGCGTATATTTATTTCTTTTTAAGACTGCTTATATTGTTTTTCCTTTTAGTTTTATTATTACGACAATAATAGATTCACACCTATGTAAGAATGATACTAATTGGTGAGCAATTACTCTCCAGGAATAATTTTAGTTGAGTATTAAAATGAGGTATATGCACAACTAAAATCGGTGGGAATGTAGCCCTCATTGGCTATCTTTTCCTATAAAAATCAACCTGTAGAACAACTATTGGTTCGATTTTTATAGAAAAACCTAGCTCAATGTGAATCTCCATCCCATCCGACCCTAGTTATGCATATACCTCAAATATTTAAAAAAAATGAATTTTATGACATTAAATGACCAAAGGAAAAAGCTTCTTGAATTAACAAAAAAACAACTTATTGGAATTGATTTAAAAGATGATTTACTTATTGGACAAAAACCATTAGATCGATTTTTTACAGGGTTTTTATTTCCAATAACTGAGAGTGAAGATGAGTTTGATGGTGGTATAGAAGCAGAAGATACAGAATCATGCTTGGATGACAATATAAAAGAAGCGAGCCCAGTTAAAAAAGAAAAAAGATATATGCCTCCTTCCTCTGCTGGATTTTCGTTTTTTATTAAAGGTGACAATATTAAATTGAGGGTGGTTTATAATGCTGTTCAATATAGTAAAGAGAATGAACATGACGAGCTAGGAAGGTTTGTTGGACAAGTCTGGGAAAAACATCATTTAGCAGATGATGGCAAAGAAGTTGAATTTTCTCCACATAGTGCAAAGCAACACAAAATATTTAAGGGCAAAGCAAAAATAGATGCTTTGTGGAGACCCTATAATGATGGCTATATTGTAACCATTACCATGTCGAATGATTCGAAAATAGATACTTCAAAAAGTAGGAAAGCATATAATCTGGATCAAAATGAAAACACACTTTTTGAAGTTGAATTTTTGTGTATAGTTGAATCTGGGAATGTCGATGTTTATCCTTCAAAAAATAAGGCACTGCTCAGTGACGAAGAAAAAGAGATAGAGTTACGATATAAAGGTCTACATATCTACGCAGTTGGTCATGGAACAGCAGTTGATTGGAAAAGGAATGAACAACAAAAGATGGAGATTTGGACAGATTTTTTGCCTACAGTTGAAGTGCCTCAAGTAACAGCAGATACGGGAGGTAAGTCTGATAGAGTTTTAGTGTTTGATTTTTTGAAAAACTGTACTGGAGATAATGGTGTAATACCAGAGCTTGAAAATTTTGTAAATACTTATGAAGATTGGATATCTGCTCAAGACATAAAGGCAAACCAAGAAGAGGAAGAGGATAAAAACACAGCAAGAAAAATAATTAAAAACTTAACTATTACAAAACAAAGAATGTTAGAAGGAGTTGAGTTACTTAAAAATGATGACTATGCAAGATTATCCTTCGCTACTGCAAATGAAGCAATGCTTAAACAATGGATTTCAGGTGATGCAAACAATGGCATTATAAAAGATGTTTCATCATATAGGTGGAGGCCATTTCAATTGGCATTTATACTGATGGCACTTGAATCTACTACAAATGAAGATAGTGAATTTAGAGAGACCCTTGATCTGATTTGGTTTCCTACTGGTGGCGGTAAAACTGAAGCATATTTAGGCTTAATGGCATTTTTATTTATTTATCGTAGATTGAAGTATCCGTCTAGTTCTGGTGGAACCATTACTATAATGCGTTACACACTAAGGCTATTAACATCACAGCAGTTCCTAAGAGCCAGTAAAGTTATTTGTGCATTGGAACTGATTAGACAAAAACAATCTAACAAGTTTGGGAGTAAACCTTTCTCAATTGGTCTTTGGGTTGGAGGTGCCAGCTCACCCAATAATTATAATCAAGTAAAAAAAATATTAGAAGATAAAAAGTTTAGCAAACTGGTTTTAAGTAATTGTCCTTGGTGCAATAGTAATTTTACAGAAGCGAACTATAAATCAAGTGCAGATAGATTTCATTTTACATGTAATAATGAAAATTGTGATTTTGGGAATGTCAAAAATAATATTATTCCCTGCAATGTTGTTGATGAAGCTTTGTATCAACAGCCACCAAGCCTATTAATTGCAACGGTTGATAAATTTGCAAGACTAGCATGGGAAGAAAGAGCGGGTAGTTTTTTTTGCAACAATGGAAATCGCCCTCCTGAGTTGATAATTCAAGACGAATTGCATCTAATTTCAAGTGCTTTGGGGTCGATTGTTGGCTTATATGAAGTGGCTATAGATACAGTATTGGTATCAAGAGGAATGAGAGCAAAATACATTGCATCTACTGCCACTATTAAAAATGCAGCAAAACAGGTGAAAACACTGTTTGCAAGAGAAATGGCGATATTCCCGCCACCAGGACTTAGGTATGATGATTCCTACTTTGCAAAAACAGTACCATTGGAACAAAAGGCTGGTAGATTATATGTTGGTTACTTAGCACCACTCTTAAATAGACAGCATTGTCTTGAACCTTTAGCAGGTGTTTTACTTTCAAACCCTACAAAGCTATTTAAAGACGATGTGCAGTTTATGGACAAATGGTGGACACAAATTGTTTATCATGGAAGTTTGAAAGGTGTGGGGAATAGTCGAACTTTATATCAAAGTGGGGTTAATTCATATCTTAATAAATTCACACTTGAACATATGAGAAAAGACATTGATAATCATTCGCCTAATTTTTTAAATGATAGTAACTTTAAAAGCATAAGTGATTTTAAAAAGATTAAAGACAAAGAATTGAAGGCTATTGTTGATCAATATTTACCTGTAAGAGATATCGGAGTTAAAACACTTACTAGCAACCAAACAGCAGAAGAGAATGCACAGATTTTTGCTGCACTTGCAAAAGATAAAGATGATATTGAATCCGTAGACGTAGCACTCGCAACCAATATGATCTCGGTTGGGCTAGATGTTTCAAGATTAGCACTTATGATCATTAATGGACAACCATTGACAACTGCAGAATACATTCAAGCAAGTAGTCGTGTAGGTCGTGGAGAAACACCAGGCATCGTATTTGTGAATTATTATAAAACTCAAGCCAGAAGTTTGTCTCATTATGAAAATTTCAGATCTTATCATGACTCTTTTTATAGATTTGTGGAACCATCAAGTTTGACACCATTTACTTTTCAAGCTAGATCAAGAGCACTCCATGCTGCATTAGTTATTGCTATTAGACATAGTGGGATTGGTATGCTGCAGAATGATACAGCAGGGAACTTTGATAAAGACAATGACTTAATTAAAAAAGTAATTAAAGAGATGAAAACTCGTTGCAAATTAGCCATTGGGAATAAGAAAGAGATGATTGAAAAAACAGATGGACATATTAACTCTCTAATCTCAGAGTGGGATAATGAAGTACAGTATTGTAATAAAAATAAAATAAAACTGGTATACAACTCCAATGACAGAAACTTTAATAATATTATTTGTAATTTTGAAACAGAGAATGGTTTATGGCAAACTTTGCAGTCTATGAGAAATGTTGAAAATTCCGCATTATTAAAGCTATTAAAAGGAGTGAAACGTAACGATGAAAAATAAACAACAGTATACTCCCATAAGGTTCTCTCACTTAATGTCATATGCTGGTGTCGGAGCCATCGTTCGTGGAGCAGAAGATAAACTGATGGCGGTTACAGACATTCGTTACTGGACAGACAAATCAGGTCAAATAGCTTCAGATATTATCCCTTATGTCACAAGAGTATCTATGGCGTTGAATATAGATAAAGAACTAAGAATGCCCCCTAAAGCACAAGAAAACGAAAGAGGTGAAGTAGATGGTAGTTATTTGCCCGCTGTTCTATTTCCTGTATATGCTAAGTGTCAAAAGTGTGGCTTATTACATAACAATCCCTGGAGGAAACAAGATAAAAAATTTACAGAAAATGTCTTATGTGAGATGTGTAAAAGTAACCTAGAACAACTTACTTGGTGTTCTGTTAGTAATAAAGGGCATTTAGGTGAGGTACCATGGCATTATATTTGTCATCAAGACTCAGAAACAGTATGTAAAGCAGACTTTGAATCTAGCTATATAAAATTAGATACGAACTCAAATGGGAGACGAATTGTAAAATGTTCTAGATGTGGTAGTCAAAATTATTATGAGAATGCTAAAACAAATATCATCAATAGTATTCAGCCATGGATTTATGGAAAAGCACCAACATTAGATCAAGATGATATTGTCGAAATTTTAGAAGTTAATAATCCCGGAGTGTATTTACCGGAGCGAGTAAATGCCTTAGTCATCCCTCCTGAATCAAGAATTAGTAAAACCAGTATCATCGACAGACTTTACAATAATTCAAAATTACGTCGTGAAATAGACGGTATAAAAATCCCATTGAGAAGAAAAGGCAAGTTAAAAGAAGCTGCTACTGAATATAGATGTGAAGTAGCAGATATAAAGTCTGCGTTAGATGAAATCAAGAACGGGTATCCGTATTTTGATGAAAATATTACTGTAGGGGAATTAATAGAAGATGAGTATAAAGCATTTTTAGCGCCTTTGGAGAATGTAGCTGATGATGAAGACTTTGTGACTATACATAAAAGTGATGAATTTCATGCCCTACATGATGAAATACAAAATCCAGAACTAAAATCAATCATTAGTATGATTGACAATCACATTGTAGCTACACGCCTTAGAGAAATACAGGTTTTCAAAGGATTTTATAGAGGCTTTGAGGGCGACAAGATAAAAAGAGAATTGGTTCTACCTGATATTATTGGTGAGAGTAATTGGTTTCCAGCAATAGAACTATTTGGAGAAGGAATATTTTTCACACTAGATGAAAAAATATTATCACAATGGGAAGGTATTCCATCTGTCAGAAAAAGAGCTGATGAAATTTTAAAAAGGTATGAAAAATCAGAAGTTAATTTAAATACTGATGTTGAAATAACTCCAAGATTTTTATTGCTTCACACTTTGTCACACCTGGTGATAAGGGAACTTGAATCAACGGCTGGTTATCCGGCAGCATCCTTAAAAGAGAGAATATACTGTTCGAGAGATAGAAAAATGGCAGGAGTTTTAATTTATACAACTGTTGCTGATATTGTTGGTTCTTTAGGAGGAATTGTTGAGACCGCAGAACAGAAAGAGTTTTTAACTCTATTAGATGGTGCTTTTAAGCATGCTCGATGGTGTTCTTTAGATCCAGTATGTACTGAGCACGAGGGACAAGGCCCAGGGTGGCTTAACCGTGCAGCCTGTCATGCTTGTTCACTTGTTCCTGAGCCTAGTTGTGATTATGGAAATGTATTTTTGGATAGAGTTTTTATAAAAGGCAGTGAGAGCTTAGGTATACCAAACTTTTTAGATTTTGTAGCGCAACTAAGGGAGACGTAATGGAAGAATCAAATCAAGACTATTTATCAACAACCTCATTGGCAAGACTCTTTAAAATGGAAGGGAAAGTTTTGTTTAGAGCTCTTAGAGAAAATAATTGGATTCTTAAGGAAAACAATAAATGGGAGTTGTTGGATAAAGCTAAAATAGCAGGGGCAAAATATCGAAGTAATGACAAAGGTGAAAAATGGATAGTTTGGCCAGCATCTATAGTAAGCAACCTAACTTTCCAATCTGAAATATTAGGTGATGTTCAATTAGTCAAACGCAGATTCAGATTGCCTGGAATTGATGATTTAAATAAAGACCAAGATAAAGTTTTAAGATTGCCAGAGGATGGACAGTTTCTAATTGTTGGCGGACCAGGAACAGGAAAATCGGTTGTCGCACTTCTAAGAACTTTTAAATATAATGAAAATAATGATTATGCGTTTTTAACTTTTAATCAAGTATTATTGACATCAACTAAACAATTAGTTAATTTTAGTTTGAAAAGTTTTACTCTAGATAGTTGGTTAGGTAAAGCATATTGGAATATATTTAAAGAGTATATTCCGGATATTGAGGGGAGCGAAAGAAAACCAGATTATGATCAAATCATCAAAAATTTAGAGGGCAAAAGCTTAGAAGAAAAATCATATCATATTATTATTGATGAGGGGCAAGATAAACCAAGGAAATATTATGAAACACTGATGTATTTTGGTATAGAGAACTTTTTTATTGTAGCTGATCAAAATCAGCAAATTACGGAAGATAATTCTTCTAGGCAAGAACTAGAAAATGTAATGGGAATTGATACTGAAATGAAGCATCATGATAAATGTAATGAAAATGAAGATAAATATAAGAAATGTGTAAAAGAATGTATAAGATATTGTACTATTAACCTAGCTAGATAATATCGCTCTATTATGTTATAATAGTAGCATGAAAAATATAGACTTAAGAACACTAACACCAGAGGCTAGAAAAGAATTAAAGCGAGTCACTATTAGACTATTTAAATC
>JALSLV010000063.1 GCA_026988115.1 Lysobacterales bacterium
AATGGCATAAATTTCGCTACTATGCGTTGAAAAACTTGGAATTAGCTAGCTAGTCACTGCGTTTTCCGCCTTTATTAGCAAATTTTCTGCTCATTTTTCTTTCGCCCCATAATACTTTCACAGTCTCTAAAGTCCGAACCCCACCAGCTTGAAAATTTAAATCAAATCAATTTACCCGGGTTCAATACAGCATTCGGATCAAATACTTGCTTAATGCCTTGCATGATTTTTAACTCTTCATCACTGCGTGAATAACTTAAGTAGGGCTTTTTAATCATACCCACACCGTGCTCGGCGGAGATACTACCGCCCATTTGTTGGATTAATCCATAAACGTGTTTGTTTACCATTTCACATTCGATTTTAAATTCTGCGATACTCATGTCTTCTGGTTTGATAATATTGAGGTGTAAATTTCCATCGCCTATATGCCCAAACCAGACCAGTTCGAATTGTGGGTAATGTTCACGCACCAAAGCATCCAGTTTATTCATGAATTCAGGCACTAGAGACACTTTAACGGCAATATCATTTTTATAAGGTGAAAAATGGGCAATGGATTCGCTGATGCCTTCGCGGTATTGCCAAAACTGATTGGCTTGTTCGCGCGATTGTGAGATTAAACCATCGACAATATCGCCGTTTTCCATACCCTCCTCAAAAACTCGCATAACGGCATCTTCGTTTTCATCAAACTCACACAACACATAACATTGTGCTAAATCGTCAAATGGCTGATCTAATTCTCGGTGTTTGCATACATGTTTAAGGGCAATATCGGTAAAAAATTCGTAAGCGGATAATTTGAACTCTTTTTTAGCCAATGAAAACACCCGCATAACCGAATCAAGGCTGTCCAATGCCAATAGCATAACCGATTGTTCCACTGGTGGTTTGATTAATTGCATGGTGGCTTCGACAATAATACCCAACGTGCCTTCGCTGCCAATCATCAAATGACGCAAATCATAACCAGTGGCATTTTTTATCAAACCTTGATTTAAGCTTAATAGTTCACCTGTTGCGGTGACCACTTTTAATCCAGCCACATAATCACGAGTCATGCCATAACGCAAAACACGTATGCCACCAGCGTTAGTGGCTATATTGCCGCCTATTTGGCTGGAACCACTGGAAGCAAAATCCACTGGATAAAACAAGTCCTTTTCTTGTGCATAATTATGTAATTGCTCGGTTACTACGCCTGCTTGCACGGTGACTTGTGCATCATCGGCATTAAAGTCTAAAATACTGCGCATCTTTTCCAAAGACATAACAAACTCATGGTTACTGGCAACAACTCCGCCACTATAGCCTGTTCGACCGCCTGATGGAACCAGTTTAAAATCCAATTTATTGGCTAGTTTGACAATTATTTGGACTTGTTCAACTGTTTTTGGAAATAACACGCAAGCACAATCCACATCAGCAAATCGTGTCCAGTCTTGTCCGTAGACTTGCAAGTCATCTGCATCAGTTGAATAATCTATATTAGCAATTTCTAATTTAATTTGATTAATAATTTCACGTTTTTCCATCAGAGGTTTACAATAAGCATTTTTAAAGTTGCCAATTATATAGGATAATTTAGCATTATGAGCAAGCTGTCATTAAGTAAAGAGAAAATAAAAGTAGTTTTATTAGAAGGCGTTCACCCTTTGGCTGAAGAAAGCTTCAGAAAAGACGGTTATAACAACATTACTTACCTCAAGGGCACACCTGAGAAAGAAGAACTTAAAACCTTACTTTCTGATGCGCATATATTAGGCATTCGCTCACGCACGCATATCACTCAAGATGTTTTGGATGCTTGCGATAAACTCATGGCAATTGGCACTTTTTGCATTGGCACCAATCAGATTAATCTCGAATACGCTCGCAATAAAGGCATTCCTGTTTTTAATGCTCCGTTTTCTAATACCCGTTCGGTTGCTGAACTTGTGTTAGCCGAAATTATATTTTTAATGCGCGGTATTCCACAAAAAAATGCCGCCGCACATCGAGGTCAATGGCAAAAAACAGCAGAGAGTTCGTTCGAGATACGAGGCAAAAAACTCGGCATTGTTGGCTTTGGGCATATCGGCTCACAACTGGGCGTTATTGCCGAATCTTTGGGCATGAAAGTCTACTTTTACGACATAGAAAACAAATTACCCATGGGCAATGCCAAAAATACCGAATCTTTAAACGAATTATTAGCCAAAGTCGACGTCTTGAGTCTCCATGTTCCCTCAACAGCAGCCACTAAAGACATGATTGGTAAACAACAACTCGACAAAATGCGTCAAGGAAGTTATTTGATTAATGCAGCACGGGGTGATGTTGTGGTTATTGAAGACTTAATTGATGCTCTTGACTCAGGAAAAATCAAAGGTGCGGCTCTTGATGTTTTCCCACAAGAGCCCAGTAGCAATAATGACCCATTCATTTCTCAACTTAAAGAATACGACCAGGTTATTATCACGCCTCATATCGGAGGTTCAACTTTAGAGGCACAAGTCAATATTGCCAATGAAGTGTCCAATAAGCTCATGAAATATTCCAATAATGGCACAACTTCGTCAGCAGTTAATTTCCCACAAGTATCCTTACCTGAAATTGCTGGCAAACAATCGCGTGTGATGCATATCCACAAAAACAAGCCTGGAATGCTCGAACAAGTAAACCGCATCTTTAGCAAACACGACATGAATATTACCGCTTTGCATTTGCAAACTGAAGGGGAAATTGGCTATGTGATTATGGATGTGGACTGCAACGAAGTTGATGATTTGAAAACTGAACTTAAGTCTATTGATGGAACTCTACGAGTTAGAGTGCTGCACGGAAGTTAACGACAATTTTGATGGGCGCAGTCCATCCTACGCGAGAATCATTCATTGAATAAAAATACTCATAAGATATTTGGCATTCTTTTAGTGGCTTTTTTTGCCATTATTGCCACTTTTATAGCCAAAATTCCTCATATCAAAGCTTTAGCCATTAGCCCTTTGGTTATTGGTATTGTTTTGGGTATTGTTTTTGCCAATACATTGCGCAATAAAATCCCTCAATCGTGGTTGCCTGGTGTTTTATTTTCTGCCAAAACCTTATTGCGTACTGCTATCGTTTTTTACGGTTTTCGTATTACCTTTCAACAAATAGCATCCGTAGGAACTGAAGGTTTAATTTTATCAACAGTAATGTTAACGTCCACAATGCTTATTGGTATTTTTGTTGGTATCAAAGTACTTAAATTAGATAGAGACACTGCTATTTTAGTGGCCTCAGGCAGCGCAGTTTGTGGTGCTGCCGCCGTTTTAGCCACAGAAGAAGTGCTCAAGTCTGAGGCCCACAAAACCGCCATTGCAGTTGGTACTGTGGTGTTATTTGGTACGATTTCTATGTTTTTATACCCGATTCTATTTCGTTCGGGTATTTTGCAGATGGATTTTACTCAATTTGGTCTATATGTTGGCTCAAGTGTTCACGAAGTCGCACAAGTTGTGGCAGCAGGTGGTGCTATTGATGCGGTTTCTAGTGATACGGCGATCATTGTCAAAATGATTCGGGTGATGATGATTGCACCGATGTTGTTAATCTTAGGATTGTTTTTAAGCAAATTAGGCAATCACAACTCTAAAGATGCTAAAAAGTTGGTTATTCCTTGGTTTGCCATTTTATTTATTGTTGTGGCAGGCTTTAACTCACTGCATTTATTACCCACAAATTTAGTGACAAGTATTAATCACATGGATACATTTTTATTGACCATGGCAATGACCGCTTTAGGGATGGAAACACATTTAGCCAAATTTAAGCAAGCAGGACTCAAGCCAGTGCTACTGGCTTTGATTTTATTTTCCTGGTTAATTAGCGCAGGTTATTTTTTAACCATGCATATCGACAAATTAATTTAGACTAACTTTTCAAAGGGATATTTTTCAATATCTCCAGCAAGTATTTCCAAAATTTCTGTGTCGAAGAAATACTGGCTCGTTCATCAGGAGAGTGTGCCCGTTGAATCGTTGGGCCAAATGAAATCATATCCATTTCTGGATAATTGGTTCCCAATATTCCACATTCGAGACCCGCATGGTAAGCGATGATTTTGGGTTCTGTTTTAAACACATCAAAATAGATATTTTGCAAAACCTTAAGTATTTTTGAATCTGGATTTGGTTTCCAACCAGGATAAGCGCCATCAAGTTTCACCTCAAACCCGCCCAATTCAAAAGTCGATTTTAATTGATTGGACAAGTCTTGTTTGCCCACTTCGGTAGCACTTCGGGTCAAGCATAGCACTTTTATCGAACCGTCCTTGACCAAAACTCGTGCTAGGTTGTTGGATGTTTCTACCAAATCTTCAATGTCAGGGCTCATGCGATAGACACCATTATGTATAGCGTAAATTGTTTTAATTAATCGCTCTTGTTCAATGCTGGACAGGCAATAGGCTGGCGTGTTAACTTTTTCAATGGTAATTTCAACATTTTCTTCAACTGACTTATATTCATTAATTATTTCGTCAGAAATCTTTTCAAATAATGATGAAACTCTATGACTCTTATCACACACGACAACGGCAGAACTCTCTCGTGGAATCGCATTGCGTAACGAACCCCCATCAATTTGCGCAATCAAAACTTCATCTTTTAATGCAAACAGCAGCCGATTCATTAACTTATTAGCATTTCCATAACCTTTGTGAATATCCATACCACTGTGCCCACCTCGCAAGCCTTTAACCGTTAATTGGTAGGCAGTCGTAGCAGTCACCGCATGTTGTTCATAGGTCTTTGTTGCAGTGATGTCAATACCGCCAGCACAACCCATGGCAATTTCATCATCGTCTTCAGTATCAAGGTTTAACAAAATTTCAGCATCCAAATACCCTGCTTGCAAACCTAATGCGCCAGTCATGCCCGTTTCTTCGTCAACGGTAAATAACGCTTCAAGTGCAGGGTGGGTGATGTCATTGGATGCAAAAATACTCATAATTGCAGCCACACCCAATCCATTATCGGCGCCCAAAGTGGTGCCATCGGCAGTCACCCAATCACCTTCAATAAACATATTTATGCCTTGGGTATCAAAGTCAAACTCTGTGTCGTTATTCTTCTGGCAAACCATGTCAATATGCGATTGCAAAACCACTGTTTTGCGATTTTCCATGCCACTGCTCGCAGGTTTCTTCATAATAACATTGCCCACAGGATCAATGAGTGCTTCAAGTTTATGACGTTGAGCAAATTGCATCAAAAAATCCACAACTTTGCCTTCTTTTTTTGAAGGTCGCGGTATAGCGTTTAAATCAGCAAAGTTATTCCATAAAGCCTTTGGTTCGAGATTTCTTATTGCATTTGACATGGTTTTGACTCTTTTTATTTTTTTGTTTAATAGGATATGGATTTGATATTATCGCTATTTCCTATGGTCTTGATTAATTCTCCTGTACTCATTGTGTATGCCTGTACAGCGCCACTTTTGGCTTTTGCAAAGAAGATATTTTCCTCAAAATCCGCATTGAGAAACTCTTTAAAATTCACCTGCTTAATGATTTCAGTTGATTCAGAATTAAAATAACTGGCAGACTTAGGACTAAATACGACAACATTGCTGTCTTTTTCATCTGGAAAATACGCTTCTTTTAATTGAAAAACACCAAATGTATTTTTACCAGTTGCAACCCCTTTTTTGCCAGATAAGTCCTTTGCATTAAAGATGGTCACGTCATTGGTTTTGGCATTGACAACATAAAGCTTTTTCTGATCACGACTCAACAACATCGCCGTATCCGATAAGTAATAAGAAATTCCTATGTAAGACCCTCCCGAGATTCCACCTGTTGCCGCAGCTAGCGCTACCGTTGCCATAAACTGACCAAATTTTACCGAAGCCCGTCCTGTTCCAGAATCACCAAAGAGTTTGTGGTTTGTGAAATCCACTATGCCAACTTCCGAACCTGTTCCTTCGCGTAAATAGACTAAAGAATCATAGAGCTGTACCCAATTATTAAGACAGGTGCTTAGTAGTATCTTCATTTCATTTAAGCAGCCAGTTTTTAGCTGTAGAGTTGAAAACCAACTTAAAGTCTATTTTTTAACGCTTGGCACAACTTCTAAAACTACTGTTTTGTCTCGACGTTGTACTTTTGCTGTTATCTTTTCACCAATAACAAGAGTTTGTAGAACGTCGGTAAAGTCATAAACATCATCAATCTCCATGCCTTTCATTTCGATTAGTATATCGCCTTTTTGGAAACCTGCTTTTTGTGCAGGTGAGTTTTTAACGGTTCCTCCAATTAATACGCCCACTCCATCAGCTTGTGCATAATCAGGAATTGTTCCAAGATAGGCTTTGAGATTTTTACGACTGGCTTTGTTTGTTGAAGCTTGTTGGTAGTCTAAAGCTTCTTCTTTCAGTGCCAGACCGCGAGTGATTAATGCCATTAATTTGGCTATTTTTGCTATGCCTTGATAATTTAATAAATCAGCGCTATCACGCGGTGAATGGTACTGTTCGTGGTTGCCCGTAAATGCCGACAATATCGGCACGTGATGTTGGTAAAAACTGCTGGTGTCCGTCGGTAATTGACTGTCATCTTGAGTGACGATATTTAATCGCACGGGTGCATTGCGTTGTTCAATAATCTGTTTCCAACTTTTACTCGAACCTGTTCCTTGTAAAATTAAGGCATTATCTAAACGACCAATCATATCCATATTGAGGTATGCCATGAATATATGCGACAAATCATCTTGCCCGAACATTTTGACAAAACTTTTCGAGCCAAGCAAACCATCTTCTTCTCCAGTCCAGAAAGCAAAAACAATATCGCGTTTGGGTATGAATTTGCCTTTATTTTTTAATGCGACTAAATATTCAGCTATGGATAATAAAGCAGACACTCCTGAGGCATTATCATCAGCCCCTGGATGAACTTGACCTTTTTCATCCTCTCTTGCTAAAGATTTGTCGGTTTCACCATGTCCAAGATGGTCATAATGTGCTCCGATTATTACGCCCGGTAGTTTTGTACTACCCTTGATGTAGGCGATAAGGTTTGTGCCTTGCTGTTTAGGTTGGTCAATTTCAGAGGCTAACTTAAAGGGCCATTTATAACTTTGAGAATGCCAAGGTTGCAGACCGATTCTTTTTAATTCTGCATCAATATACTCCGCTGCTTTTTTTGCACTTTCTGTGCCGATTAAACGACCACCTGTTTGCGTGATTGCAGTGACATGCTTTTCTGTATTTTTAGCACTTAATACGCTTTGACGTTTAGCCTGTGCATTAAAAACGATTAAACACAGTAATATTAGGACTATTTTCTTCATGTTATTTTAAATCCAATGCCTTTAATGCGGCTTGGTGGTCCCAATTGGCACGGTAAACTTGTGAGACATCGTTGTTGTCTTTTTTACGGGTCCAATAGACTTCGTCACCATCAGGTGTAAAGACGGGCAAACCATCAAAACCATCTAAAAAACTGACTCTTACGGGTTCATGTTTGCCTTGTGCATCGACAATATAGAGTTCGAAATTAGCAAAACCTTGAGTGTTAGTTGTATAGATTATGTATTTTTGCGAAGGGTGGTAGTAAGGTGCCCAGTTCATGGTGTTTGAGTGCGTTAATTGTTTTTTATCGCTGCCATCTAAATTCATTGTGTATATCTCTGCAGTCATGCCATCAACGGCAAAGCGTCGCCATATAACTTTTTTTGAATCAGGAGAAATAAAAGGTCCTCCGTCATAGCCTTTATAGGTTGTTAGTTGTTTTAAGTCACTTCCATCAGCTTTCATGATGTAAATGTCCATCATGAATGAAGGGTCTTTACTGAAAGTGTTGCGTTGTTCTTGAGTTAATTCGTTGGCTTTTTTGTTGTAACCATTGCGATTTGATGAAAAGACAATCCATTTGTCATCGGGAGAATAGCTGCCTTCTGCATCGTACCCAACGGCTGTTGTCATACGCTTTAATTGACCATTTTCTTTAACAAACAAGTCATAGTTTTCATCGTAATCCCACGAATAACGGCGGGTTTTTCCTGATGCACGAAAAGCAATTTCATCTTGCTGTTTTTGTTTTGCCAGTGGGTCTAAATGAGTTGATGCGTAGATTATTTTGTCACCATCTGGATGTATCCACGAACACGTGGTTTTTCCAACCCCATTTGAAACACGTTCCACATCACCAGTTTCTAAATCCATTTTAAATATTTGGTAAAAAGGATTGTCATCATCACGTTCACTTTGGAAAATCAACTCACTGCCATCGGCAGAAAAATAGGCTTCTCCAGAGCGTTTGCCGGCAAAGGTCAGCTGATTAATATCGGTTAATAAGTCCACTTTTTCAGGTTTTAACACCGACTTCATCGCAGGTGGCATCGGTGCTTCTTGCGTAGTTACCACTTTAGGGTTTTGAGAACACGATGCTAAGGCAATCGTGCTGAGTATAATGAGTTTTTTCATAAATTTTCTACAGTTTCTTTTAATTCGTTTGCGTATTGTTCTGCCAAGTTCTTATCTTGAGCTTCGACCATTACTCGCAACATGGGTTGTGTACCCGATGCACGTATTAATGTTCTTCCCTTGTCGCCTAGTTTTTCATCCACTGCTCGTGCGTGTTTAACCAATTCAGGATGCTTTGCTACTTGTTTGGCATTTTCAATGGTAATATTAATCAAAATTTGGGGATACAACGGTATCTCTTTGGCTAGTTCTTTGAGTTTTTTGCCTTCATTTTTCATCACCACCAATACCATTAAGGCACTGATAATGCCATCTCCTGTGGTTGCTAACTCTAAATTGAGGATATGTCCCGATGATTCACCGCCTAAGTTCCAATTATTTTTCTTTAACAGTTGGTGTACATAACGGTCTCCGACATTAGCCCTTAAAAAAGGGATACCTAAATTTGCAAGTTGAACTTCCATGGCTTGATTGGACATCAGTGTACCAACCACACCACCGGTTAATTTTTTGTTCTTATGCAGGTGTTTTGCTACGATAAAAATTAATTGGTCACCGTCAATCACTTCTCCATAATGATCAACCATTAAGACTCGGTCTCCATCTCCATCCAAAGCGACTCCCAAATCGGCTCCTGTTTCTAATACAATTTCCTGTAAGATTTGTGGTTCGGTTGAACCACAGTCTTGATTAATGTTCAAGCCATCGGGTTTATTGCCAATAACCGTAACATCAGCACCCAACTCGGCGAACACTTTTGGCGCAATGTGGTAGGTTGCACCATTGGCACAATCCACTACTATTTTTAATCCTGCTAATGATTGTTGACGTGGAAATACGCCTTTACACAATTCGATATAACGACCCGCTGCATCATCAATTCGTTTTGCCTTGCCCAGCTTTTCACTGGCAACGGTGGTAAATTCTTTATCTAGTTCTGCTTCGATAGCTAACTCTTGTTCGTCGGATAATTTTTCACCAAACTGATTAAAAAACTTTATGCCATTATCGTAATAAGGGTTGTGCGAGGCTGAAATCACGATACCGCTACTGGCATGCATGGAACTGGTCATCCAAGCAATAGCAGGTGTTGGCATCGGCCCAAGCATCAATGAATTAACGCCCGCAGAGGAAAGCCCCGCTTCCAATGCTGCTTCAAACATATAACCCGAGATACGCGTATCTTTACCAATAACAATGGTATTGGATGGGGATAATTTCCCTAAGACTTTACCCGCTGCACGACCAAGTTTGAGGGCAAATTCTGCCGTCATTATTTTACCGCCTACTTCTCCGCGGATTCCATCCGTACCAAAATATTTTTTTTCTGTCATTGTTTAATTTGTTGTAGGGTGGGCTTGCCCACCATTTTTATGATTAATTTTAATTTTTTGTGGGCAAGCCCACCTTACGATTGTTGCAACCTTTGTGTTATTTTTAATACATCACTGGTGGCTTTAACATCGTGTACTCTCAAAATATCTGCGCCTTGGGTGTAGGCAAATTGTGCTATTGCCAATGAACCATACAATCTGTCCTCCACTTCTGCATTAAGAATCTCTCCTATCATTGATTTTCGTGAAACACCTATTAAAATGGGATAACCTAAAAACTTTAATTTATTAATGTTTTTTAATAAAATCAAATTGTGTTCTAAGGTTTTTCCAAATCCAATACCTGGATCAAGGATGATATTTTTTGCCTCAATTCCCGCAAGCAAACAATTATCCACTTTTTGCTGAAAAAAATCCATGACTTCAGTCAAAACATCGCAGTAATTTGGTTGCTTTTGCATGGTTTTTGGGCTGCCTTTTTTATGCATGATACAGACAGGTAGTTGGGTTTTTGCTGCTACCATTAATGCACCCTCAGCTTGCAAGGCATTAACATCGTTAATAAAATTGGCACCAGCTTTAATTGCTGCAGACATGACTTCTGGCTTGCTGCTATCAATTGAAATGGTTATAGACGAATTTTCTTTACGAAGTGCTTCAATAACAGGAACCACACGTTTAATTTCTTCATCAACCGAAACAACATCTGCTCCTGGACGTGTCGATTCCCCCCCTATATCAATAATATTGGCTCCTTGTTTAATAAGCTGCACAGCTTGGATCACTGCTTTGTCGGTACGAAGAAATTTTCCTCCATCTGAAAACGAATCAGGGGTCACGTTAATGACCCCCATTATTTTAAAACTGTATTTCATCAAAAATAACGACTAAACTGACGGTGCTTCATCACCAATATTGCCCTTCTTGTTAGTTTTGTTATTTTCAGCACCTTTGTCTTCGGATTTGGGTGCAGTAGGCTTACTGGTTGTATCATTGTCATCTTCTTCCCAATCCTCTGGCGGAGAAACAGGCTCACGTGCCATTAACTGATCAATCTGACCTTTATCAATCGTTTCATATTTAATGAGCGCATCTGCCATCGCGTGAAGAATATCCATGTTATCTGTCAAAATTTTATACGCTCTGTCGTAATTGACATCAATAATTTTCTTGATGGCTTCATCAATTTTATTTGCGGTCACATCGGATAAGTTTTTGTGTTGTGTGACTTGGCGACCGAGAAAAACCTCACCTTCATCACTGGAGTACAATAAAGGACCTAAATCTTCGCCAAAACCCCATTTGGTTACCATGTTTCGGGCAATATCTGTTGCAACTGATATATCGTTTGACGCGCCTGTAGTAATGGCATCTTTCCCACCGATAAGTTCTTCTGCAATTCGACCACCGTATAAGGTCGAGATTTGCGACTCTAATAATGTTTTTGATTGTGAATAACGGTCTTGCTCTGGCAAGAACATTGTGACACCAAGTGCGCGCCCTCGAGGAATTATAGTTACTTTGTAAACTGGGTCATGTTCTGGCACTAAACGTCCAACAATCGCATGCCCTGCTTCATGGTAAGCAGTATTGAGCTTTTCTTTTTCATCCATTACCATGGATTTGCGTTCTGCCCCCATCATGATTTTATCTTTGGCTTCTTCAAAGTGTTCCATGGTCACTATACTAGCATTATTGCGTGCTGCAAATAATGCAGCCTCATTAACCAAATTAGCTAAATCTGCGCCTGAAAAACCAGGTGTTCCACGGGCTAAGTGACGAGGTTTTACGTCATCAGCTAAGGGTACTTTTTTCATGTGTACTTTTAAGATGGCTTCACGCCCTTTAATATCTGGTAAAGGCACAACCACTTGCCTATCAAATCGTCCTGGACGCAATAAAGCAGAATCCAATACATCAGGTCTATTGGTTGCCGCTATGACAATAACGCCTTCGTTGCCTTCAAAACCATCCATCTCAACCAATAATTGATTTAATGTTTGTTCGCGTTCGTCGTTACCGCCACCCATGCCTGCACCACGTTGGCGACCAACTGCATCAATTTCATCAATAAAAATGATACACGGTGCATTCTTTTTGGCTTGTTCAAACATATCTCGAACACGTGAAGCACCAACACCAACGAACATTTCCACAAAGTCTGAACCAGATATAGTAAAAAATGGTACTTTTGCTTCACCTGCAATGGCTTTGGCTAATAATGTTTTACCTGTACCTGGCGAACCAACCATCAAAACACCGCGAGGAATGTGCCCACCAAGTTTTTGAAATTTGCTTGGGTCGCGTAAGAAATCAACAATTTCACCGACTTCTTCTTTTGCCTCTTCAACACCTGCGACATCGGCAAAGGTGACCTTGATCTGGTCTTCGGTGAGTAATTTCGCTTTAGATTTGCCAAAACTCATGGCTCCGCCTTTACCGCCGCCGCCTTGCATTTGGCGCATGATAAAAAACCATAAACCAACTAATAATATAATAGGGAAGATGGTTTCAAAGATTCTAAAAACCATGCTATCTTCTTGCACTGGCTCAAATTTAGCATCAATTTTTTGGGCAATTATTTCATCAATGAGCTTTGGGTCATTAGGCGCGTTAACAATAATTTGCTGACCCGACTTTGTTTCTGCCTTTATGATTTTATGCACACTGGTCGTGCTATTGACATCTAAAGATTTAATTTCACCGTTTTGCAACATTTGGTAGAAGTTAGTGTAAGAAACTTCCGACGATTGCGTTGTTTGTTGCATCATTGTATTGAATACCGTTAATACAAACAGTAAAACAATGACCCATAATATTAAATTTTTTGTGGTACTATTATTCAAAACACATTCCTATAATATAAATTTGTTATTAACCTTTAAATCCAATGCCCACGGCATAGACTTCTCGGCTTCTTGGTCGTGATGACTTTGGCTTTCTCATCACTACTTTTTTAAAGTTTCTTTTCATTTCTGCCAAATACTCATCAAAGCCCTCGCCTTGAAATATTTTGACCGCGTAGTTGCCATTTTGTTTTAAACAATGCAAACAAAAATCCAATGCCAACTCCGCAAGATACATGATTCGAGGTTGATCAACGGCAAATACACCACTAAGGTTTGGGGCAATATCCGATAAAACAAGGTCTATTTTTTCATCGCCAATCAATTCCAATAGCTCATTTAACACGGACTCTTCACGAAAATCACCCTGAATAAACTCCACTCCTTGGATGGCTTCCATGGGCAATATATCCATACCAATAATACGCACATTGCTTGGAGCAATTCGGCGTGCCACTTGGCACCATCCGCCAGGAGCACAACCCAAATCCACCACATTCGCAACATTTTTCAATAGACCATCTTTCTCGTGTAGTTCTTCCAACTTAAAAGCCGAACGTGCGCGATAACCCTTTTCTTGTGCCAGTTTCACCCAATGATCATCAAAATGTTCACGTAACCAACTATTTGAACTCTTACTTCTTGCCATTATGACCTTAGAACAATAAAATGCAACGTTACCACAAACATATCAACTATTAAACGTTCAATGAATAAAAAAGTTATAAAGTATTTACGCGGCATCAGCCACCACATCAATCCAGTTGTCATGATTGCCGACAAAGGACTCACCGAAAACATCTTAAATGACATTGACATTGCACTGGACAGGCATGAATTGATTAAAATCAAAATACGCTTGGACAAAGAACAACGCGCTTCAATTTCCGAGGATATTATCCAACAATGCAAAGCCCACAAAATTCATTCCATTGGTCAAACTTTAACTATTTTTCGTGCCAATCCTGATGACCCTCAATTTGATTTAACACACTAACTTATGGATTTGCATCAAAACAAGACTGCTCAAGCCAACCTTATAACCACTATTACTGACCACGAAATAGTGGTTAACCAACAAAGCTACACAAACTCCTTAGTTATCAACAAAGAAACCATTAGTGAACTCTCAATCAATAGTATCAACGAATTAACACCTCAACACATCGAACAATTATTAGCCCGCAATCCTGAAATTGTCATACTGGGTTCCGGAATTAAGCATGAATTTCCCGCCGTTGAATTACTTAACCCGATTGCACTAAAAAACATTGGCTTTGAAGTCATGAATAATCAATCCGCAGCTCGAACCTACAATGTTTTGATAGCCGAAGAACGCAAAGCGGCATGTTTACTTATTCTTTAAAATGAAGAAGTGTATTCTTCTTATCCTTTTTTCAACCTCACCAATGAGTTTTGCCATGAAAGATTTTTTGCCCTACCTCTCCAGTTATTCAGCAGAAACACAAAAAGCGATGCAAGTACGCATTGCCTCACTTGGCAAAGACTACAAACCTCGTACCGAACACTTAAACAAGGAGGGTTCAGCGGTTTTTGTTAATGACTTAATCTTTGAAGAATCCCCTTATTTGTTACAACATGCACATAACCCTGTTAATTGGATGGCATGGTCACCACAAGCTTTTGCTTTGGCAAAAAAACAAAACAAACCGATTTTTTTATCCATTGGTTATGCTACCTGCCATTGGTGTCATGTGATGGAGCATGAGAGTTTTGAAAATACCGAAATCGCACAATTTATCAATCAACATTTTATTGCCATTAAAGTGGACAGAGAACGCCGAACTGCCATCGATGCTTATTACATGACAGGCGTGCAAATGATGACAGGTCATGGTGGTTGGCCGATGTCAAATTTTATTACACCAGAGGGCAAACCATTTTTTGGTGGCACTTATTACAATCCAACACAATTTACCACCTTACTCAAACGTGTGGATGAAGTGTGGAAGACCCAAGAAGCGGATTTGCGCAAACAAGCCATGCAAATGGATGCAGCCATAACAAAATATTTGTCTAAATCTGAAAAAGCGCGGGAAATCAACGACGAAATATACACTAAAGTCAATAACCAACTACTTTCCATACACGATGAATTGCAAGGCGGATTTTCGAGTGCTCCTAAATTTCCACAAGAACCGTGGTTACTGTATTTATTGGCACAAGAAAAAACTGAAACAAATCCCGCCTTAACTTTTACCTTAGATCAAATGCAACAAGGTGGAATTTATGACCAAATAGGTGGTGGTTTTCACCGTTACAGTGTGGATAACCAATGGTTGGTGCCGCATTTTGAAAAAATGCTTTACAACCAATCCCAACTGGGAGAGGTTTACACCCGTGCAGCTTTACAGTTTAACAACCCGTCCTATCAACGGACTGCCAAAGCAACCTTTGACTACGTATTAAACGAAATGGTCAGCAAAGACGGCGTCTTTTACAGTGCTGGCGATGCCGATTCGCAAGGGCAAGAAGGCTTGTTTTTTACTTGGACTATTGATGAACTCCATCAAGCCTTAACGATTAATGAGTTTGATTGGTTGCAAAAAGTTTACCATTTTAGCAAAAATGGTAACTTTGAGCACCGTAATATATTTGAACTCAACGAACCATTGCAACAAACTGCATCAAAACTCAAAATGAACTATCCTCAACTGGTGGAAAAACTGGGTGCCATTAATACAAAACTTTACCAAACAAGAAAAAAACGCATTCACCCATTGATTGACAACAAAGCGATTACCAGTTGGAATGCACAAATGATTTATTCTTTGATTTTGTCCTCACATTTATTAAAACAACCTCGCTACTTAAGGGCTGCAATTAAGTCAATGGATTTCATTCTGGCAAACCACCGCAATGATAAAGGGCATTTGGTGAGAAATTCGCTCAACAGCAAAGCTTCAAACATCAACGCAGAGCTGGAAGATTACGCTTGGATGATAACTGCAGCAATAGAATTGTACGATGTAACCAGTAATGATAAATGGTTAAAATACGCCAAAGAATTAACGCAACAGACGGCTGAGCTTTTTGAAGATAAAGACAAAGGCGGTTTTTTTGATAACATACCTGAAAAGGGCATTCCAAATACCGCTCGCATAAAAAAATCCGAAGATGGTGCTACGGTTTCATCCAATGGTCAAATGCTTATTGCCTTAGCCCGTCTTGTTCGCCGCACTGGCAATTTAACCATTGATGAACTATTTACTAATGCCTTAGCGGCTTTTTCCCATAAAATAATGACTCAACCCGTTTCCCATACTAGTATGCTACGCGCTAAAGATATTTATGATAATGGTGAGAAAGGCGATACCGTTTACACCGCAAATGGCAAGGTCAAAATCAACAGTTCAAAGCAAGGTAATTTATTGATTGTGAAGTTTACTATCGCAAAAGGTTGGCACATAAACTCCAATAAAGCGACCATAAAATCACTTATTCCATTAAGCATTTCTTCACCAATAAATCTAGATTTTAACTACCCTCAAGCGAAAACAACACGTCTTGATTTTAGCCAAGAAGACTTAAGCACTTTTGAAGATACGGTTAAAGTTAAAGCTCCAATCCCTGATGGCATGAAATTTCCACAAAAATTAAACATAAAATTGCAAGCGTGCAGTGATAAGATTTGTTTAGCACCGAGCAATATTACCCTCTCTATATATTAACCCAGCTAGATAATACCGTTCATCAGGAGTTAAAGAAACCCCCATATCAAGGCGTAACCTGCAATTAATGGTTGCTCCCTTGATAAAGGCTGTAACGCTGAGATGGGGAATTCTTTAACTCCCTATCGTATTGAAATATAAACCAAAGGTCTAATCCTATTCGCTCTTGGACTGCGTTATCAGAATTTGATATAGGATATTAACAAAAAAAAAGCCCAAGAGATAACTTCTTGGACTTTTTTATTTTAAAAGAAACCCTCAACCCATTCGGGTCATCGAGTTATATTCTTTAGCTTTTTGCTTCTTTACGAGCTTTAGCTTCAGCAATAACTGTTTCAGCTACGTTAGAAGGACATTGGTTATAATGTGAGAATTCCATAGAAAATTGCCCACGACCCGATGTCATTGTACGTAATGAACCAATGTAACCAAACATTTCTGATAAAGGCACATCGGCTTTAATGCGAACAGCAGTTGCTGCTGGTTCTTGAGATTTAATCATGCCACGACGACGATTTAAATCACCAATAACATCACCTACGTGATCATCAGGCGTAAATACGTCTACTGCCATAATTGGTTCCATTAATTGCGGAGCCGCTTTAGGCATGGACTGACGGTAAGCTCCTTTTGCTGCTGATTCAAAAGCCATAGCTGATGAATCCACCGCATGGTAAGCACCATCGGTAATGGTGAATTTAATATCGGTACATGGATAACCAGCCAAAACGCCTTCTTCCATTAAGGATTTAAAGCCCTTTTCAATTGCGGGGAAATATTCTTTAGGAACATTACCGCCTGATACAGTTGATTCAAATTCGTAACCAGAACCTGTTTCGCCCGGTTCAATAATGTAGTCTATTTTACCAAATTGACCCGCACCACCTGATTGTTTCTTATGCGTGTACGTGTCTTCAACTTTACGCGTAATCGCTTCACGGTAAGCAACTTGTGGAGCACCAACTTCGACATCAACACCGTAAGTTCGTTTTAAAATATCAATTTTAATATCTAAGTGTAACTCACCCATTCCTTTAAGAATGGTTTCACCAGAATCTTCATCGGTTTCCACTTGGAACGATGGATCTTCTTTAATCATCTTACCAATGGCATTGGATAATTTTTCTGACGCCGCTTTATCTTTAGGACTAACTGCCATTGAGATAACAGGATCAGGGAAAACCATAGGCTCAAGTGTCGCTGGATCTTTAGGATCACAAAGTGTATGCCCAGTTTGGACGTTTTTCATACCCAATACCGCAACAATATCACCGGCTTGTGCGCCTTCTAATTCGATTCTGTCATCGGCGTGCATTTCAACAATACGACCTATTCTTTCGGTTTTTCCAGTAAAAGTATTTAATACTTGCATGCCTTTATCCATTTTACCTGAATAAATACGAATAAAAGTTAACGCACCAAAACGGTCTTCCATAATTTTAAATGCTAAGGCACGTAATGGACGATTTACATCAACTATGGCAAATTCACCCGTTTCATTACCATCTAAATCCACTTCTGGCTGTGGCTTAACTTCTGTTGGGCTTGGTAAATAATCAACCACAGCATCCAATACATTTTGCACGCCTTTATCTTTAAAGGCTGAACCACAATAAGTCGGAAAGAAATCCATTGTGTTAGTTCCTTTACGAATACAGGCTTTGATAACTTCCATTGAAGGCTCTTCGCCTTCTAAATAAGCTTCTAATGCTTCATCGTCTTGCTCAAGAGCGGTTTCAATGAGTTTTTCACGGTATTCTTCAACTTTGTCTACCATATCAGCAGGCACATCCTTGATTTCAAAATCAAGATTACCAGAATCTTCCCAGATATAAGCTTTACGCTCTAATAAATCCACAACACCGACAAACTCATCTTCAATGCCAATAGGCAACACCATTACTAAAGGGTTGGCACCCAATACTTTATCTACTTGTTCAACAACGCGGTAAAAATCAGCTCCTATACGATCTAATTTATTAATGAAAATAACACGAGCAACCTCAGAGTCATTAGCATAACGCCAGTTGGTTTCTGACTGAGGCTCAACACCACCAGACCCACAAAACACACCAACACCACCATCAAGTACTTTTAATGAACGATAAACTTCCACAGTAAAGTCAACGTGACCTGGAGTATCAATAATGTTTAAGCGGTGATCTTTCCACATACAACTGGTTGCAGCTGACTGAATAGTAATACCGCGTTCACGCTCTTGATCCATGAAGTCAGTTGTAGCCTCGCCATCATGCACCTCACCTGTTTGGTGAATTTTACCTGTTAACGCCAAAATACGCTCGGTAGTTGTGGTTTTACCAGCATCTACGTGAGCGAAAATTCCTATATTTCTATATTTTGATAAATCTGTCATAATCGTTCATTCTTATTTAATTTTTTATAAATTTGCGCGCACACCGAAGCACTCACAAATATTGCGAGGACGCATCATACTTGATTATTCGATTAAGGTTAAGCAATTATTGAGTTTGAAGGAAATAATTTAGCTAAAAAACGGATTTATAGGCTTTAAAAGCTCTTGATGCACGCTAAATTGGATTGTATTTGTAATTAACCACCATATTTCGCCCAGATGTTTTGGCATCGTACATGGCGTGATCGGCATCTGATAAGAGTTTTGAATAGACATACCCTGAAGCATTTGTTGAGGCAACTCCAAAACTCGCCGTAATGACAAAATCATGACCTGTGGAACTTGAATCAATATTCTCAATCATTACTCGGCATTCCTCTGCAAATTCTGACAATTCTTCACTGCTTGAATCTCGCATTATTATGGCAAATTCTTCACCACCAATCCTGCCAATGGTTACTTTATCATTTTGCACTAATTGGCATTGGCTAATAGTCTTTTTAATCACCCAATCTCCTTTTAGATGTCCGTACTTATCGTTAATGCGTTTAAACTTATCCAAATCAAATATTGCTAAGGCTACAGATTCTCCCTGTTCTTTTGATTGCAACAAAAGCTTTTCGGCAAAATCTTTAAAGCCTTTGCGGTTATAGATACCCGTCATGTTATCGGTTTCAGATAAATGCTTATACATTTTTTGAATTCTCCGATTACGTAAACTCCAAAGCAATATAAAACCGACTAGCGACAGTAAAAACAATATGAGCAATTTTTGGTTTGTTGCTTTTTTTTCAGTTAAGGCTTTTTCCAGCAATAATACTTTGTTTTTATTATTTAAGTGCTTTATTTGTTGAGTTTTAGCAAGGTTGTTATGTTTGACTGTCTGAAATGCCATTACCTTTGCTTGCTCCTGATTAAAAGATAAGGCTTGAGCTTTATTTTTCATTGTTAAATATTTGTAAGCCATTTCATAATTACCATCATTCTGATAAAAGCTTTCAAGCAAACCAAGCACTTGGAGTTTTTGTTTTGTATTGCCTATTGTTTTGCTCGAACCCAATGTGAGTTCTGCAAATTTTAAAAATTTTTCATCGTTGCCTAAACTATAATATATTTGTGCAAAAAGACTGTCTTTTATGCTTATTAAATTTATATAACGTGTGCCATCAATTTGATTTTGGTAGGAGAGAACTTCATCTAGCACTGACTTAATGACGGAATAATTTTTTGTGTTTTGATTTGCCTTGAAATCCAACCAATCTAATCGCAGCAAGTTACTGTAAATAAAAACTTCAGCTTTTTCACAAAAAGCAATAGCCTTTCTTACATTCTTTTCCTTAACATCATTTGGGTTGGATTTAATCGACAACCTTAAAACATTAGTTTTGGCAGCACATTTTAATGCATCATTTGTATCACTGCCTAGCAACAACTCAGAAAACTTCATACTCAAGTCATTCTGGTTAACCAAACGATAGACCAATGCAGCTCTTGAATACACGCTGTGAATCAGTTCTTGATCATCAATGTTTTTAATGTTTTCAATTGCATAATCTAAGCGATTTATTGCCATCTCAAAATCCTTGGAAATAACATATAAATTGGCCAATAAAGCCGAATACCTAATTTTATTAGGAATACTATCACATTTTTTAAAACCAGATTCTAAAGAACTCTTCGCCTCACTATATTTCCCTTTTAGACCTAGATTGTAAGACTTTAGGAAATGAAAATAACACGATTGTGGCTCATTCATTTTTGTTGTTAACAAAGACAATTCACCCAAGTGTTTTTGAAAATTTAAACTGTCAGAAGTCTTAACCTTATTTGCCACACTTAACAATGAATCAATATTATTTTCTAAGTCTGGCTTGACATGATTAATCGAATTATTGTTTTGTTTAACATTCTGAGAATACCCCTCAATGCTAAAAAAAAACATTAACCAAAATACAACAACTCCTTTTTTGTATAATCCAATCATGATGAGATATTTGCTTGACAACCCTATTTAATTTGCCTTACGTTTTTCTTCTTCATCTTCCTTACCATCATCATCTTCTTTATCGGGGTCATCGCGTTCTGGAAACTGCCCACATATCAAATTTGAACTTGTGGTGATAATTTCGGTTAATATTTCTGGTTTAAGTTCTGCTTCAGTTAATAACTCCTCTAAGCTACTAAATTCCTTTAAAGAAGTGTTCTGCCCTATGGCTTCTAATGTTTTTGCTAGCTTCATTCCCAATCCCCATTTTATTATTGTCTATTTATACTAGTCGAAAGTTAATAATCAATCAAGCTCTCATTTTGTTTAATCGGTTGTTTGCTAATAAATTACTTTTTTTGGTGGAATTACTACGGTTGTTTTTAATGTAATGATATTAGATGCTAATTCAAACAATCTAATCCTTTCAATTCGGGGCTTTTCGATTGGTAATATAGCACATTCATATAAAATTACTTCTTGTTCTTCTTTATAATACTTCAGCAATGCATTGACCAGTACTTGTATATCAGTACTTTCAACTGAAAATTTTGCTAAACTTCTATCGCCAACGACACCAACTTGCCATAAAACAACATAGCTAGAAGTGTCTATTTTTTTGTTTTTAAAAAGAAATTGAGTCGCCTCATAGTGAATGCAACCATAAGTACCTGGATCTATGGCTAAATCTGCATACAAACAATCTTCGACAGAAATTCCGGGTTCCATATGCGCTTTATAACCCTCTAATCGTGCTTGCTTAATGGATTGATGTGGAGGCCAGGAAAACACTCCAGGATGACCATAAAATGCGCCACACACTTTTTTGCCTTTTCGCACTTCACTCATGATAACTTCCACCATTTTTTTATAAGTTATCATGCGCGATGTACCCTCTTGGTAATACTGTTGAAGACTAAGTACATTATCATTCATAGTCTCAACCCACTGTTCAACCAAATTATTGGAAGCCGCAACAAAAACGATATCCGCTTTTTCGATATAGCTTCTGGAAATCGGAGTAATATGAGCTCCTAAAGTCATTCCTAGTCCAACATTGACTAAGCTTCCCTTTTTATTCATTAAGAGACCTTTGCATAACTATATGGCGAAAGAAAAAATAGAGAAAATTTGCCAGATTGAGTTAAAAATTGAAGGTAATAACCAGTTATTGGTGAGATTTTTTGCGAAAAGCTGGTGAATTTAATCATTTTTTACTCGTCACTATAGTTATACAAAGGTCTCTCATTAATTAACTCCCACTTAATTTTTATTCTGTTGCACGTTTCGTCTAAATACTCAGCAATTGATACAAAGTTTAATTTTTGATTCGCTTTATTCGCTGCTTTATTGCCTTTTTGACAGATTGCAATAATTTTATTAACACCAAGCTTTGTAAAAGCCTGATTGATTAATAATTTTTTAGCACAATGCCCAATACCCAACCCATGAAATTTTTCTTTTAAAACAATACCTATTTCAACCGTTTTAGGTGTTTTTTGATTCCACCTTAAACCAACAACACCCAACTTTTCTTGAAATTTATTCTGTTTTATGACGAATAATTTTAACTTTGGCACAGGTTGTGACATTATTTTTAGGGTTAAATCAAAACTTTTATCCGACTCATTGCGAGTCAAAGGTGTCGTAATATAATGCATTAACGACTCATTAGAATATAATTGATAATAGAAATCACGATCTTGTTCTGACAATAAATGCAGAGACAAGTCATGGGATTTAATCATTAATTAACTTTTCAGCTTCGGCTAAATCCACACTCACTAATCGTGATACGCCTGGTTCTCGCATGGTCACACCATTGAGTTGGTTGGCAATTTCCATGGTGACTTTATTGTGCGAAACAAATAAAAATTGAACCTTGTCCGACATTTCCTTAACCATTTGCGAGAAACGACCAACATTGGCATCATCCAATGGCGCATCCACTTCGTCCAACATACAAAAAGGTGCTGGATTAAGATTGAATATTGAAAATACCATTGAAACGGCTGTTAGTGCTTTTTCACCGCCCGAAAGCAATTGAATATTGGATATTCGCTTACCTGGAGGTCGTGCCATAATTGACACACCAGTGGTAAGTAAATCATCACTTGTTAATTCTAGGAAACAATGCCCACCACCAAACAGTTTAGGAAATAACACCTTAATGTTGGTGTTTATCGCCTCAAACGTGTCTTTAAACAGTGTACGGGTTTCTTTGTCAATTTTATTGATGGCTTTTTCTAGCGTTTCTAACGCTTCAACCAAGTCATCATTTTGCTTATCAAGGTATTTTTTACGTTCACTTTCTTCTTCATATTCTGAAATAGCGGCTAAATTGACAGGTTCTAATCGCACAATACTGCGTTCTAAACGCTCCATTTCTTCTTGCTTAAAGTCACTGCCTTGCCCTTCTTGAATCTCAGCAAGCACCACTTCTGGGTCAAAGCCTTTTTCTTGAATTTGTTCCAAATAGCTCTCGGCTTTAAGTTTATTGCTTTGTTGTTCTAATTTGGCATTTTCAAGTTTTGTGCGTGCGTGCTCTATACTGGCATTGTGGTCACTGCGCTGGCGTTCAAGAATCTCAAGTTCTGCTTGACAGGCTTGAGCTTCTTGACGTAAGTTGTCGCGTTTTTTTTCAGTTTCAATACGCTTTTCTAGCAACAAATCCAATTCTTTTTGCTTTTCATCTATTGGGTTAGAATCTTGCGACAATTGTGCAATCAGATTACTCTTGCGTTGCGACAAACGTTCACAATGCTGTTCTAATCGCTCAATTCCCCTTTGAGAAGATGCCACTTTGCTCTCAAGGGATTGCAGCAATAATTTTTGTTGGTAATAAAAACTTGAAGCCTCTGACAAGGTTTTCTTTGCCAGTTCTTTTGTACTAACCAAGTCATGTTGGTTGCGTTCTTGGGTTTGTTTTTGATCCTCTAACTCTTTGGCAATTTCTATTGCTTCTTCGAGTTGACCTCTTGCTTTTTTGACACTGGCTTCATCAATCTCAATTTGCACTTGCAATTGTTCGGATTCCGTATTGATTTGAATATTGCGTTGTTTGATTTGTTCAATCTTATGGCGTTTTGATGAAATATTGGCATTCAGCTCAGAAACGCGTCTATGCCCCATATTGACATCCATTTGCAATTGCTCTTTGAGAGCCTCAAGTTGAGAGATGCTTGCCCGCAAGCTTTCAATTTCTTCAACCGTTTCCTCTATAGTCAGCTCCAATACTTCAATTGACTCATCCAAATCTTTGAGTTCTTTTTGACGCAATAAAAAACCTCCTTCTGTTTCTCCCGCAATGGTCTTAATCCAATTTTTACCAACCATTATGCCATCTGCGGTAATGCTGCACTGCCCTTGATTGAGTTTATTTCTATTTTCTAATGCGGAAGACAAATCATCAGAAACAAAAATAGAATTAAACCACTCGTAAACCACATCAGGTGCTTTAACCATTTCAGATAAGCTGCCTTTGATGGGATTAATTTGACCCTGTGTATTTTCAGCAAAGGTTAACTGACCAAATTGCCAATCTGTTAATGCTTTCTCAATTTCATATTTTCCTCGGGGTACCAACGCTTGTAAACGATCACCTAAAGCCGTTTCCACTGCTTTTTCCCAACCGCTATTTACTTCTAATAATTGCGATAGTTTTTTGGCATCTTTCAAGTTATTCTCATCAAACCATTGCTGCACTTCTTGATTGTCATCACTCATTGCGGCTTGTTGCAAGGCTTGCAAGGAACCACGACGCCCTTTGGATTGATGCAATTGCATTTGTTGTTGATTGAGTTTGTCTTGACTGGTACGCAGTTCGAGCTTTTTTCTTTCTTGCTTTTCTTTTGTTTCTTCTAACTTTTCAACTTTATCTTCTTGAGCAAAGTTTTGTTCTTCTTGTTTAAATTCTAATTCTTCGAGTTCTTGCTCTAAGGGTTTGGCTGTGGCATCGGAGGATTCTTTTTGTAACGTTTGAAAACGGTCAGCTTGACGTATCAATTGTTGATCTAAACTGGCTATTTTGGTTTGTTCAACTTCCACTGTACGGTTTTTTTCAGCAATTTGTGAGACCAAATCATTCCAACTGCTCTGCCAATCCAACAACTCATCTTCTAGGGTTGAAAAAGCCTCTTGTTTTTCTTTAACCTTAAGTTCTGCTTCTTGCAATTGTGGCTCAACCTTTTTTAGCTCTAGTTGCGCATTATCTAAGTCAAGCTTATCTTTTTCCAACTGTTCCTGACTGATAGAAAATGCTTCTTCTGCTTCTTGCAACTCTGTTTGCAAACGTTGCGATAAAGATTTAGTGTGGCTAATAAACTGTTCAATTTTACCAATTTCTGTATTCACCGCATACAATTGTTCTTGCACTTTATTGCCTTTATCTTGCAGCACGTGGTGAGCGATTCGTTGTTTTTCAATGTGCGTTTCACTGCCTGTTAAACTGGTTTTAATTTCTTCAAGGGCTAAATCAAATTCAGTAACAACTTCTGTGGAACGTGAGGTTCTGTCGTGCCAATTTTTCCATTTTAGACTTAAAAGTTCGACCTCCATAACTCGAAATTTTTCTTTTAATCCTTTGTATTTTTCAGCATTTTTTGCTTGGCGGTGCAATTTATTAATTTGCTTACCAATTTCTGCTCGTAAATCATCCAATCGCTCTAAGTTTTCACGTGTGCGCTTTATTCGACGCTCGGTATCTCTACGGCGTTCTCGGTATTTTGAAATCCCTGCTGCCTCTTCGATATAACTGCGTAATTCTTCTGGTTTGGACTCAACAATGCGTGAAATCATGCCTTGTTCAATAATAGCATAGCTACGAGGACCAAGACCTGTGCCCAAAAACAAGTCAGTAATGTCCTTTTTTCGGCATTTGGTGCGATTCAAATAATAAGCCGATTGCCCATCACGTGAGACTTGCCTTTTTACCGATATTTCGTTGTATTTAGCAAATTCGCCCGTGACTTTACCATCGGTGTTATCAAAAACCAGTTCCACCATCGCAGTTCCAACCGGCTTTCTGGCACTTGAGCCACTAAAAATCACATCGGTCATGGAAGCCCCACGTAACATTTTGGCTGATGTCTCACCCATAACCCATCGAACCGCATCAATGATATTTGACTTGCCACACCCATTGGGTCCCACCACACCAATTAAGTTTGATGGCATGAGAAATTCTGTTGGGTCTACAAATGACTTAAATCCGGCTAATTTTATCTTGGTTAATCGCATATTGACTTGCTATTCCTTTTTTAATTGTTTAAGGTGCACATTTTTTAAACCGTACATTATGCCATGACTACAACCGCAAGCAAAGACTTAGAAACATTTGTTAACCCACAAAAAGACAGAGATTACACAATTTCTATCCGAATCCCCGAATTTACTTGCCTTTGTCCTAAGACTGGACAACCTGATTTTGCTACTATTTACTTGGATTACACACCAGATGAGCTCTGTGTTGAGTTGAAATCATTAAAACTATACGTGTGGTCATTCCGTGATACAGGCGCTTTTCATGAAGCCGTAACTAATGAAATTTTAGATGACCTTGTTAAAGCCACCGACCCTCGCTGGATGAAAGTTCGCGTTGAATTTATGGTTCGCGGTGGAATTTATACCGATGTAACTGTTGAACACACTAAAAACAAATAACCAAACAAAACATTAGAGTCTTAGCCTTATAGACTAAGACTTCTTTCTAATTTATTTAACGTTTCATCCAGTCGCCGTTTGACCCGCGAATGCCCGTGTTTTTGTTGTTGTAAGAAATCATTTAGGGTGCGTTTTTTATTAAATAAATTTTCTTCATTGATACTAAATTGATGCCTTTTTAGTATTGCTTGAATATCATCCATTTTTTCTTGAATCTGTTTTCTGGTCTGTTGATAGGCGTATTCACACAACTCATCGCGTCTTGAATAACTAAAAAGATTGGTATTAAATAACATCTCATCATCATTATTGGGCTCCACTAAAATAATATCAGCCTTAGGGTAATGCATTGTGTATTTGTCTAAACCAGATTTTAGCCGCGATTGCACAATAGAACGGAAGGTTTGCGATAAAATCATGGGCAAGCCCGCTTTTAATAGTTTTGACTTTTCATCATGCACCTGTTCGCTCTCAAACGGCACAATCGGATTGACTGCAAATAACAGCTGAACCCCTTGATCCAAAGCAGCCGATGCATTCATAGTCCGACGCAAAGCCCCGTCCACATAAAACTTACCTTTGATATTCACTGGTGCATAAAGACCAGGCAAAGCCGATGAAGCTTGCACCGCTTTTGATATGGGCACATCGGAGTTTTCATCCGTGCTAAAAGTTGCTATCTTACCTGTATCAATTTCGCAAGCGACTATGTATAGTTTATGTTTTAACTTTCGAAAATCATTACTGGAATGCTTTGTATTTAATACGCTGCGAATGAATTTTTCCAAAGCAGAGTTATTAAATGCCCCATTGGGTAAAACACTACCAAATTTCTCCAATATATCAACAATACTGGTATGCAAAGGTTTTTTCATCCATGACATTAATGCATCAAATGCCACAAAAGGCACGTCAGTTGCCTTCTTTAAGAATAATTTATAAGCAGGGCGTAAGAAATTATCAGGATTAAAAGGTGTCTCGGTTTTTTTATTGAAAGCAAAAATATCCGCAATTTCTTCGGTACTTATGCCATTTGCTAATGCAGAAACGAGAAACGAACCTGAAGAAACACCAACATAGACATCCAAATTATTTAGGTTCAAAGTCGATATACAGTCTTTTAAAGCACACAACGCCCCTAGTTCATAAAACCCACCAAGAGGTCCACCACCAGCAAGAGCCAGTCCTGTTTTTAAATTACTTTTTACCGGATTAACGGCAGCTTTTGTTGTTATCATGCCGACATTATACGGCAAATTCTGACTAATATTAAATGAACAAGGTGAAAAATGAATATTTTTCTGCAATGCATTTTATGACCATCGGCATATGGTGAATTGAACAATAACTTTGTATGATGTGGGCTGATTAATAACCAATGGGTACAGAACCATGAAAAACAAAAAATTAGGCACACTACTATTTTCTCTCATTCTTTTTTCATCAGCACAAGCCATCACGGTGGATGAAATTATTGATGGTTACCTCGAAAACATCGGTGGAAAAGAAGCCATTAGCAAATTGACAGGCTTAAAAATGTTGGGAGAAATGAATCAAGGAGGAATGAAATTTCCTATTCAAGTTGTCAGTTTAAGTGACGGACGTCAGTACATGCAATTCAGTTTTCAAGGCAAAGACCTAAAACAAGGAGTTTTTGATGGGGAAACCTTGTGGAATACCAATTTTTTAACCATGCAAGCAGAAAAAGCCGATGCAGAAAGCACCCAGAACCAGAAACTCGAAATGAATGACTTTCCTTTCCCGCTGTTTAACTACAAAGAAAAAGGCTATCAGTTGGAATTGCTAGGCACTGAAGAAAAAGAAGGCACAGAAACTTATAAACTCAAACTCACTCGAGAACAAAAAACCATTGACGGCAAAAAAGTTGATGACATTAGTTATTATTACTTCGATGTCGATGCACTCGTGCCAATTTCAACCGAATCAGAAATCAAAGAAGGCCCCATGAAAGGTAAAATGGGAGAATCCAAATTAAGTGACTACCAAGAAGTAGACGGCTTATATTTCCCCTTCTCCATGACTCAGGGCATGAAAGACGGTCCAAGTGTATCAATGGTGATTAAAAAAATCAAACTCAATCCAACGGTTAAAGCTTCTGAATTTGATTTTCCTGTTACCGAAAAGAAAACAAAAGAAAAAGTTGAAAAAACTGCCGAATCTAATACTAAATAAAATAAGCCCAGGGGACACATGAAAATTTTAAATATAAAACAAAAAATAATCTCATTGACCTTGCTGTCAACTATTGCGCTATCCAGTCATGCAGCAGAGTTAACTCTCAAAGGCAAGGCGCTCTTTGGTGACATGAAAGCCAGACAAATTGGTCCAGCACTAATGAGCGGTCGCATCAATGATATCGAAGCCCACCCAACAAATCCACGTATTATTTATGTTGGTGCCGCAGGTGGCGGTGTCTGGCGTTCACAAAACGGTGGGGCAACTTTTGAACCTATTTTTGATGACCAAGTACAATCCATTGGTGTCATCGCTGTAGATCCTGTGCAACCCGATAGAACCATTTGGGTGGGAACAGGTGAAACATGGACTCGAAATTCCGTTTCTACTGGTGATGGTTTATTTCGTTCTGATGATGGTGGAATCAACTGGAAAATCGTCGGTTTTGATAATTCTGAACGCATTAGCAGCATAGAAATCAACCCCAACAATCCCAAAGAAGTTTATGTTGGCGTTTTAGGTGCTTTGTGGGGAGATAACGAAGAACGTGGCGTTTATAAAACAACAGACAATGGTTTAACTTGGGAAAAAATACTGTACGTTAATGCAGGGGTAGGCTGTTCTGATTTGATAATGGATCCAAACAATCCTGACATCCTTTATGCCTCCATGTGGGAATTTCGCCGCACCGCTTGGTCCTTTAATTCAGGGGGTGAAAACAGTGCTTTGTATAAATCCATTGATGCAGGTAAAACCTGGAACAAAATTCACAAAGGATTCCCTAATGGCAAACTCGGACGCATCGCTGTAGCAGTTGCACCTTCTAACAGCACTATTATTTATTCCGTTTTGGAAACAGAAGACAAAGCACAAAATGGCTTATACCGTTCAGATGATGCTGGAAAAAACTGGAAACACTTAAATGCTGATTTCGGCTTAGTGGTTCGTCCATTTTACTTTTCCCGTATTGTTATCGACCCACGAAATCCTGATGTCGTTGTCAAAGCAGGACTTCAAGGTTCTATCAGTCGCGATGGTGGAAAAACCTTTAAAAACCTTGGTCGAATGCACGCTGACATTCATGACATTTTATTTGATTTAAATGATTCTGATCGCATGTATGTGGCAACTGATGGTGGTTTATACCGCAGTTGGGATGGGGCAACAACCATGGAAATGGTAAGCAATTTACCGCTTTCACAATTTTACAGTGTCAGTGTCGATAACGAAACACCTTACAATATTTATGGTGGACTACAAGACAACGGTTCATGGTATGGTCCTTCATACTCTCCTGGTGGTATTGAAGCACGTGACTGGAACAGTATCGGTTATGGCGATGGTTTTCGCGTCTTAAGTCACCCAACTAAACGCATAGTTTATTCCGAAATGCAAGGAGCGGAAAATGTTTGGCGTTATGACATCACTCGCGATGAGGTCAAAACCATTCAACCACTGCCCGAAAAAGGCGATCCAAAATTGCGTTTTAATTGGAACGCACCCATTGCGACCAGCCCAAACAAAGCCGACAGGTTATACATGGGCAGTCAATTCCTTTACCGTTCTGAAGACATGGGCGATACCTGGGATAAGATTTCGGGTGATTTAACCACCAACGACCCATCCAAACTCAACCAAGAAGAATCAGGCGGCTTATCAAAAGATAATTCTGGTGCTGAAAATTATGAAACCATTTTTACCATAGCCGAATCGCCATTGGATGAAAAAGTCATATGGGTCGGAACCGATGACGGTCAAGTGCAAGTGTCCAGAAATGGCGGCAAAAAGTGGAAAAACGTGGTGAATAACATTCCTGATTTACCTAAAAATACTTGGGTTTACCATATTGAAGCCAGTCACCACGACAAAGCAACGGCTTATGCCGTGTTTGATGGGCACACTGCCAATGATGAGCGCCCTTACATTTACAAAACCAGTAACTATGGTCAAACATGGAAATCACTGGTAACTTTTGACTTGAAAGGCTTCTCGCGCACGATACAAGAAGACTACGAAAATCCTGATTTATTGTTTGTTGGCACTGAACGGGGTTTATTTGTCACCATTGATGGTGGTGAAAACTGGAGCCATTTTACCAACAACATGCCACCAGTGGCGGTTCATCACATCGAACTGCAAAAGCAAACCAATGACTTAGTCATGGCAACCCACGGCCGCGGCATTATTATAGTGGATGACATCAGCCCTCTTCGTCAAATCACCCCTGAGGTTTTAGCTCAAAAGGTTAAATTTTTAAAGACTCAGCCGATGATTATTCGAGAAGAAAGTGGCTTTGGAGGCGGCAGTTCAGAACTCGAATACGTCGGACCAAACCCCGATAGAAATGCAAAAATCTCCTATTATTTGCAAAAACGTCACATCTTTGGCAAGACCAAAATTGAAATCTTTGATAAAGACAATAATTTTGTGACCGATTTACCGGCAGGCAAATCAAAAGGTGTTAACACAATCAGTTGGAATGGGCATCTAAAACGCCCGAAAGTAGCCAAGGCAAAGACCTTTGCTTTTGGTGGGTTTACCACACCGCGCGCACCAGCAGGAAAGTATAAGGTCGTCTTTACCAAAGGCAAAGAAACGTATCAAACAAGCATAGAACTTAAAAACGACCCAAAGTCTAAGTACACGGATAAACAACGCAAAGCACTGCATAAAACTACCATGGAGTTGTATAACATGAGTGAAGAGTTGGCGTATTTAGTCTATGAAATTGACAGTTTAATTGCCGCTGCTGGCGATGAGAACCAAGCCACAGTTGATGAACTTAAGGCTTTAAAAAATACACTGGTTATCACAACAGGAGACAACTACGTAGGTTCAGCCGAACCACAATTGCGTGAAGATTTATTGGATTTATACAGTAAAGTTGCGGGAGGCTTCGCGCCACCCTCACGACCTGAATTAGCTAATTTCAAGCTGATTAAAGAGCGTTTTAATAAAGCTCAAAAAACATTCAAAGCCATCAATAAAAAAGGCATAACTGTTGAAATTAAACCTTTAGAAGAGTTTTTGAAAGAATCTTAAGATTGTTGCCTGGTGATAAGACATTTTCTTGGCTTGCAAGACATGCTAAGGAGGTATGCTATAATTGTGTTTTCACTATCGGGAATTGGGTATTATAAACTGATACAAAAAAAGCCTAAAATCATTTATTATGATTTTAGGCTTTAACAAAAAAGTCTTTAGCTATTTAAAAAGACTAAATCATGTTGTTAACTTTTCTTCTTATAGAAGAAAATGGCAGAACCCGATAATACCATTAACAACAATACTAAACTATACCAAGTTAATGAAGGCACTGGTACTGGTGGTGCTAATGCAGCTGCGGCTTCTGAAATACACATTACGTGATCAGAAGGCGTAACGACTCCATTCTGATCGGCTTGATCATCATAACTGCCAACTAGAGTCTCATCAACCCACAAAAACAAGCACTGATTACCACCCGCTGCATTAACACCTGTTTGGCGTTGAATACTAATCCAAGCTGCTCCAGTTATATCTGTTGCTGGAAAAGATAAGTCATACTTGTGAATGGTAGCAAATGCAAAAGGCGTCGTAGTATCTGTCACTACTGGTGTTCCAACAACGGATGCAATAACCGTACCAGGAGTGCCAGCATTGTCCGCACTAAAAGTGATATTAAAAGGAGTAAGAGCAGCATTATCTTCTAGACATTCCCCAACAAAACCACCACCATTAACCTCTACTGATATCCCCCACACACTTATTGAATCAGTCATGCCTCCAGCTAAAGGAGTTGTCACTCCTACACCGTTAACTATGTTTTCTGAAATTAGAAATGGGGATTCTTCATCTGATACTCTTGAGGTACCAAAATTTGCTACATCAATTGGTTGTTGATACAGTAGTGTAGCTGCTGAACCATTATCACAATCTAAAGCGCCTGATGGTGCATTCGGTGCTGATAAAATGGGTCCATTTAATGATAGAAACGAGTTATCGGCAGTAAAACCCACACTCGATATGATAAAACTTAATAGTATAATAATTTTCATGTTAAATTTACTCCTCTAAAAGTTAGTGCAATTGTATTGACTCTACATTTAATCAGCAAGGTATTAAATTAAATTAATAAGAATAACTTAGCAATAGTCAAGTTATTTGAGCAACTTAGTAGTGCCAATTTCAATTTTATTGACCAATGTTGGTAATTTTTCTCAGTTATACCTTCAATATAAAGCAATTTTTTATATATTGTATTTCCAATTCTGAGTATTTGCATTCAACTAAATTATAATCTAAGTTCTGCTCTCTCTTTTGTCCATAATTCTCAATTATATTCTGCTTATTTACTCTTACCTTTACCGGACGGCTATTATCAAGTTTTAGTTGTTCATCAATAAAATATTTGTATTTGTAATGATTAACACTGGCTTTTAAATCACTCAGCACGGCAGTCGCGGTAGCAATGCTACCAGCTCCTTTTCCTTTAAAATTAAACTCGGTGTTGTTGTGGGTTAAAACAATTAAGTTGTTTTCATTATCAGTTTTGGCTAATTCACTGGATAATGGAACAAGCTCAGGCATGATGGTGATGCTTATGCCTTTATCTGTTTTCGTAAGTGTCGCGATTTGTTTAATCGTGCTGTTTTGGCTTTTGGCAAAGGCAATGTCCTCAGGTGTTATGTTTTGAATACCGTAATTTTTCACTTCATCAGGATGAACAAGCAAACCAAAGGCATGAGCAGCGAGTATAACGGCTTTGTATTTGGCATCGAACCCCCCAACATCAGCAAGAGGGTCACTTTCGGCAAATCCTAGGCTTTGTGCTTTTTTTAACGCGTGCGAATAAGAACAGTTGTTTGCAAACATGTGAGTGAGAATATAATTGCTAGAACCATTGATAATGGCTTTTATGCTTTGGTTTTGTGATTGCTCAAAATACAAATCCAAATTGCGAATAATAGGAATACTGCCCGCCACTGCTGCTTCGTAGAGAAAAGAAGTTTCCACTAACTGATTCCACAAAATGATTTCAGCAAGATTTTCTGCGACCATTTTTTTATTGGCTGTTATAAAATTCTTACTCTTATTAATGGCATTTTTAGCTATACGGTAGGATATGTCAGCATCATCTATCACTTCTATAATGGTTTTTATGTTTCTATTATCCGTCACTTGTTGGTTGATGGTGATAATTTCATGACCCGCTTTTCTGGCTTTGTACTCGTGCTTAACGACAATGTTATTTAATTGTGGCAAAGTTTTATTACTGGATAACAGTTCATAAACACCTTGACCAACACAACCCAAACCATGCATGGCAACTTGTTCTTGTTGCTTTTTATCGGTTTGGTAAAAGTCTGATATTGACTGTGCAATTTGTACCGTTTCGACTAAAAAACCATCGTGACCAAAGTTTGATTCAATGACATCTAAGCGCGAATTTTCTATGCCATCAACCAATTGTTGTGAGTCCGCTAGTGGAAATAAAATATCGGTTGAAATGGCAATCACTAAGGTTTTGGCTTTGACTTTCGCCAGTGCTTTTTTAATGCCTCCACGGTTACGCCCGACATCATGGCTGTCCATGGTTTTGGTGATGGCATAATACCCATAGGCATTAAAACGATTAACCAGTTTTTCACCTTGATAACTTTGGTAACTCTCGGCTTTGCGAATTTTGTCAAAACTGTATTCATCGTTTTGCGTGCTGTTGTAGGCAGTATTATTGCGGTAACTCAATAAAGCAATACTGCGTGCCGCTTTGAGTCCTGCTCGGGCGGAGTTTGGACTTTTTTCTCCCCAGGTTTTATCGGCATGAATGGCGAGTCTTTGCGATTGATTAAAAGCAGCCACCCATGGCGAAATAACGGCTGAAGACCCCAACAAAACGAGATTATCGCAAATTTCTGGTTCGGTGATTGCCCACTCGACCGCCTGATGACCACCAACCGAGCCACCAATTATGGTGTGGATATGTTTGATTCTTAAATGTTTTCTCAGTTCAATAAAAGCCTTGATATTATCTCGGATACTGACCACGGGAAATTTGTCGTAGCGTTTGTCTTCATCGCAATTTAGTGGCGATGTGGATCCATAAGCCGAGCCAATAATATTAGCACACACAATAAAATAATCATCAGGATTAAATAAGTCATTAGGTCCAACCAAACCCGGCCACCAATCTTTAACATTGGCATCAGCGGTCAATGCATGACAAACCCAAATAATATTGGATTCGTCTGCATTTTTTTGACCATAAGTGCTGTAACTAATGGTTATATCCGTCAAGAAATCTCCACTCTCAAGAGGAAACTTGCCTTTCAAGTCAAACTGCGATTCTTGGCTGTGTGGTGCACTCCTATTCATATTAAATGTTTGCAAAGGCTTGTTGTATGTCATTTTTAATGTCGCTAACATGTTCTATTCCTACGGATAATCTAAGCTGATTAGGCAAAACGCCTGCGGATAATTGTTCTTGTGCTGATAACTGTTGGTGCGTGGTGGATGCAGGGTGGATTATCAACGTTTTCGAATCACCCACGTTGGCTAAATGGCTAATCAACTGCAAAGAATCAACAAAACGACGCGTTTCATCCAAGCCACCTTTAACCACAAAGGAAAGCACCCCTCCAAATCCTTTTTTCAAGTATTTTTTGGCGAGTTCGTGAGTGGATGACGAAGGCAACCCTGGATAATTAACACTTTCCACCTGTGGATGAGTCTCAAGCCACTGCGCTATATCCAGTGCATTATCAACCGTTCTCTCCAGTCTTAAAGATAGCGTTTCTAAGCCTTGAATCAACTGAAACGAATTAAAAGGCGATAACGCAGGGCCAAAATCACGCAAACCTTCGACTCTGGCACGAATGGCAAAAGCGACATTCGGCAAACCCAAATCATTATTTTTACCGAAAACCTCACCAAAAACCAAACCGTGGTAACCTTCTGATGGTTCTGAAAACTGTGGGAATTTACCGCTATTCCAATCGTAATTTCCCCCATCAATTATGACACCACCAACAGAAGTGCCGTGACCACCAATCCACTTTGTTGCGGATTCAACCACCACATTAGCTCCCTGTTTAAGTGGTTGAAATAAATAACCACCAGCTCCAAAGGTGTTATCGACAATCAATGGAATATTGTGCTTTTGTGCCAGCTTTGCAATGGCTTCAAAATCAGGCACGCTAAATCCAGGATTTCCTATGGTTTCAAGATAAATTGCTTTGGTTTTATCGGTAATTTTGGCTTCTAAATCCTCCACCTTATCTGAATCAGCAAAATCAACTTGAATGCCAAGGCGTTTAAACGCCACCTTAAATTGGTTATAACTACCGCCATAAATATAGGGTGATGAAACAAATTGATCACCTGATTCTAAAATGTTGTTGAGTGCAATAAACTGAGCCGCCATTCCAGAACCCACCGCAACTGCGGCAACACCGCCTTCTAATGCCGCGATACGTTGTTCAAAGGCATCGGTGGTTGGGTTCATGATGCGTGTGTAAATATTGCCAAATTCTTTTAATGCAAAAAGATTTGCCCCATGTTCTGAGTTGTTGAAAACATACGAACTGGTTTGGTATATCGGTACCGCTCGTGAATTTGTAGTGCTATCGGGCTCGTGTCCTGCATGTAATTGCAAGGTTTCAAATTTATAATTTTGTGTCATTTTGATTCTCCTGTGAAATAATGTTTTAAGAGATTCAGACTTTTTGCAGATAATAGAAATACAGGTATCCAATTGCTATTATCAGCAATCGCCTGAAAATCGGGTTTAATTAATGTATTTAAGTAAAATTTTCAGACTATTGCATTGTTGGCATGCACATACACATGCAACATGATTGCATTAAGCAAGACTGAAGTATTTGAGTTGAATTGAAATTTTGATTTGTAGAAATTGTTTCGTTTTTCATAATGCTCTCTTTATATTCACCAGTATTGGTTCAGGATTTGGCACTATCGAGAAAAAGGATTTTTTATCGAACTTGCCTGAGGGTCATCGAGCCTGTCTCTTACCTCATCGTTATAAAGTATAAGTTTTTAAAACGGTGTTTTATTAACCTATGATTTGAAATTTAACAGTAAAAAAATAAAAAGCAACTGAAATTTACAAAAATATTAAAAATAAACAAATTCTCTATTAGAGAGAACCTAAAATTCCGAACACCATTTTTTTAGTTGCTGGCTCAAACTATGTTTATGACAAAGAACACACTTGCCTATTGGGCTAGAATAATTTAAAGTAATTGCCTATTAAAGTGCTTAACCAATAGTCTAACATGAAAATCAAACGCAGAACTTTTTTAAAAAATGCTTGCCTCAGTGCGATTGGTTTGCCTTTAAGTTTGTCTGCTTATGCGCGCAACAAACAAGGAACGACTAACCTCTATGTTTCTATTATTGATGGCAATGATAATAATCCGGGAACTTTGACACAACCATTTAAAACCATTCAAAAAGCTGTAAATATTGTTCAAGCAGGACAAAACATCCTCATAAAATCTGGTGTTTATAATGAACGTATTGTATTAAATATCGCCGCAACACAACAACTACCCATTAACATTGCACCCTTTGCTAATGATGTGGTTATTATTGATGGCACGGGAATTACGTGGTTTCCAGCAAGTTCAACCACACCATTTAATGGTTTATTTGATTTATTTAACTGTGCTTATATCACTGTTTCGGGTTTAACAATCATTCATTCCACTTATGCTGGTTTTTTTATGGAAGATTGCACTAATATCACTATCCAAAATTGCCAAACCGACGATACCGTTTCCAGTGGAATTGGCGTTTGGACCTCAAGAAACATCACCATCAATAACAACCGAGTGCATTTGGCTTGCAACGGCGGTGGAGAAGAATGCATCACCATTGCAACCAGTAGTTTTTGTGAAGTAAAAAATAACGAAGTATTAAACAATGGCAGCAATGGAATACTTGGTGGTGAAGGAATTGATGCAAAACAAGGCTCTCACCACATCATGATTCACCACAACCACATCCATCACTTAAATTCTCGTTTGGGCATTTACGCCGATGCCTACGATACTTTTACCCATGACATTGAGATTTTCAACAACCGTGTACACGATTGCAGCGAAAGTGGTATAGCAGTGGCAAGTGAAGGCGGTGGCTTACTGCAAAACGTCAAAATTTACAACAACATCGTTTATAACAATCTCTATGGCGGCATTGAAATTGGTGGCTGGACGACAGTTGCAGGCACAACAGTGACGCCAATTGATAACGTAACAATCATCAACAACAGTTTGCACAACAATGGTGATGGCATTAATTTTGATAATGTCCATGCCCAAAATATTGTTGCACGCAATAACATCTGCTCTCAAAGCAACGGATTGGAGCTAGTGGTTGGCGCAACACCTTTGGCTCAAATTACCATTGAAAACAACTTAATAGACGGTAACACACAACAAACAGGCTCATCCGCCGTTGTTGCCAGCGCTGGTTTTGTGGATGCGCTTAATCAAGACTTTCACCTACAAAGTAGCTCATCAGCTATTAATGCGGGATTGTTTAATTTAGCTCCAGTTAAAGATTACGATGGCAATATTCGTGATGCTCAACCCGATATTGGGGCTTTTGAGTTTTTAGATGTGATTTTTAAACACGGTTTTGAAATTTAGTTCAAGCCAAACCCTGCCCAATCTGATAGATTTTAGCGTATAATAAGTTTTTCCATCCAGTATTTATTCTATGCGAAAAGCCGAAAGATTATTTCAACTCACCAATTTAATTCGCGCCAAACAACCCATCACTGCCGATGAAATAGCGCAAGAATTGAATGTTTCGGTACGAACGATTTACCGTTATATCGATGATTTATCGGTTAGTGGTATTCCAATTTATGGCACCACGGGCATTGGCTATCAACTCGATGAAGATTTTGAGTTGCCGCCCTTAAATTTATCCGAAAAAGAGCTAGAGTCCTTGTTATTAGGCATGAAAATGGTGACGGCATGGAGCGGAAATGAACTTTCAAGTGCGGCTAAATCACTGACTGCTAAAATACAAGCTGTATTGCCAAAAGGCATGATTGATGATTATTCGGATGTGGTTTTTGCTCCGGACTTTGTCCACAATAAAAAACAAAAAGACTTGTGGGAAAACATTCACCATGCCATTAAAACCTTCAACTCCATTGATATTCACTACAATTCATTGGACGAAGTGCTTAGTCAACGCATTTTATATCCATTAGGGCTAGTGTATTGGGGCAGTAAATGGACACTCGCCGCTTGGTGCACAACACGAAAAGACTTTAGAAATTTTCGCGTTGATAGAATAGTTGAAATAAACATTTTAGTCGATAAATTTACATTGACTGATAAAATTAATTTACAAGAGTTTTTAGCAGCTACAAAAAAATAAAATTCTCACTTTGACCCGAAGTTATAACAAAAAATCAATTTATCTCTTTAGCTATATTTCTAATCCACTTTCTCAATTGAGAAACTTCATATTTTAAACGGCTATTATCAAACTTGAGTGTATTTCTATCAAGTCTTGCCAAGTTATTATTAACAAGTTTTTCATAACCTGATTTTATGACTTTTCCATATTTATTTTTGATTGAGTAATTGAACTCTATTACGCTTCTGTCAACATTTACTCTAACCTCTCTTATTTGTTCAACACCATAGATTCTACCAGCCATGTCAATATCTATAAAATCAATCATTAAACTATTTTCATTGTCTATTGCTTTTTTCCATAGCTTGTTAATATTCCTATTTAAATCATTTTTTAACTCGTCCAAGTGACTACGCGATCCCAATCGTGTTTCAAAGTCTGTAAATTTTTCAGGGTTACTATAAGAAACCTGTACGAAGAGTGAATTTTTTTGAGCTGCACTTACTGATGAAATTGCCATCATGATGAGAAAATATAATTTCTTCATTGGTATCACCTTTTTGGTATATTTTAATTCTGAATATTGAGTATATCATGTTTTTATGAATATAAACTGAACATTCTAAATACTACTGACAAAACGCTGTCAGTAATCGTGTTTTAAACTAAGATTTTTTTAAATGAGGTTTGTTATGAAAACACAAAATGCCATAGTAGAGATAGCTATCTTTACCGTTAAAAGTGAATCCATCAATGAGGTGAATGAAATCCGAAAGAAAGTAAAGGTTTCGCTCAAATCTTTTAAAGGTTTTATTTCCATAAAAACCTTACTTCCTGTAAACTCAAGTCGAATTTTTGCTGATGTTGCTTTGTGGGAGACATTGAAAGATGCCCATGCAGCGGCAAAGGCTTTCGAAGAAGGCGATGAACGATTTTTACCCTATATGCACTGCATTGAGGACATTAAGTTTATGGGCCATTTTATAGAAAACACAAATGAGGGCAACTTATGATTATATTACATGGTTTTGGAGAGAATTTAGGGGTTAAAGATCCCAGTCCAATGGTGCTTAAGGTGGATGCCTATTTGCGCATGGCAGGTATTAATTTCACCAATAACAATCATCCGAGCAACTTACAAAAAGCTCCAAAAGGTAAGCTGCCTTTTATCGTTGATGACGGTAAGACTGTTGCGGATTCGCAGTTTATCTTTGAATATTTAAAAACAAATCACGTCAACCTTGATGAAAACCTTTCTAAAGAAGAAAGTGCCCAAGCTTATTTACTCACTAAATCTTTGGATGAAAACCTTTATTTTTGCCTAGTGTATTCTCGCTGGATGTGTGAGGATACCTGGCAAATTGTGAAAAAGGCATTTTTTGGCAAACTGCCGCCCATTGTTAGAAGTATTGTACCGACCATTGTGCGAAAAAAACTCAAACGCAACCTTGAGGGGCAAGGCATTGGCAAACACAGTCATAATGAAATTGTTCACATTACTCAACAATCTTTTAGTGCTTTATCAAATTTACTTGGCGAAAAAGACTATTTCTTTGGTCAACAGCCCTGTTCTTTTGATGCTGCGGCTTACGGTATGCTTGCTTCATTTATTGAAACAACCGTTGATGATGAATTTACTCAGATGGCTAGAAATTACCCTAACTTAGTTCAATACTGTAAACGAATAAAGACTCATTTTTATTCTTAACGAGTGGTTTTTCTTATAAAAAAACCGCTATTGAAAATTAATAGCGGTTTTTAATGTTTCTAACTTGCTTAATTTAGAACGGTATATCGTCATCAAAATCATCAAAGGCAGGTTGATTTTGCGCGGGTGCTTGTGATTGCTGTGACCCTTGAGCTTGTTGCCCTTGATTTTGTTGGTAACCACCTTGGTTTTGAGCTTGGTTTTGCTGCGGTGGGTTATTGGCACGTGGTGCAGCAGGAGCTTGTCCACCTGCATACTGCCCTTGTCCGCCACTTTGTCTTGCACCTAACATCTGCATTTCATTAGCGACTATTTCTGTGGTGTAACGATCTTGTCCGTTATTGTCTTGCCATTTACGAGTTTGAAGTTTTCCTTCAATATATACTTGCGAACCTCGCTTTAAGTATTCCCCTGCGATTTCTGCTAAACGTCCAAAAAAAACGATGCGATGCCATTCCGTTTTAACTACATCTTCGCCTGTGTTTTTATCTTTCCACTGCTCAGAAGTTGCCACTGAAATATTTGTTACAGCAGCTCCACCTGTAGTATAACGAACATCAGGATCTTGACCCAAATTTCCTACAACGATTACTTTATTGATACCTCTTGCCATTTTCTATCTCCTCTATAATTTACGGATTTATGTATAATTGCCTCTAAGGACAATTGCTAAGAATGTGGGATTATAGCAAAAATAATTTTAAAGTAAAATTTATTTTTGCCTAACCAAGAAGATTGCTAGGGCGGCTAAAATAACTAAAACAGCCGTTCCATAAAAAACTTGAGTGTAACCTGTTTTCATCATAACCCCTGCTAATGAAGAGCCCACAAATGCGCCCAAAAATTGCGAAGTGGAATACCCTCCCATGGCTGCACCGCGGTATTTTTCGCCAGCTATACGCGACAACATCGCTGGCATTGCGGCTTCTAGAAAGTTGAAAAAAGCAAAATAAATGACTAACATGGCAGAAATCACCAATAAACTGGAGTTAAACAAACCCATCATCACTTGCGATAACGCTAAACCAACTAAAGCAAAGGTGACAAACTGAAAATATTTTTTGCGTTTTTCATGGATAATAATCATAGGAATAAAAAATACCATGGAGATTAACAGCACGGGCAAATACATTTTCCAATGTTGTTTGGCCGCAAAATCAAGTTGTTCGACCAAAATCAACGGCAACACGACAAATACCGCTGTCATCACTGCGTGTAAAACAAAAACCGATAAATTCAGCGAAATTAGCTGCATATCCTTTAAGGTGTGAAACAGTTCTTTGAAGCTAAAGCCTTTTTTGATGTGTTTTTTCGGTTCTTTGACAAACACTTGCAATTGAATCAAAGCTAATGCTGCAAGTCCTGCTGTAATCCAAAACAATCCAGACATACCAAACCAGCCAAAAAGAATCGGGCCAGTGATAAATGCCAACATAAATGCCATGCCAATACTCATGCCAATGGTTGCCATCATCTTCGTGCGTTGCTCTGGGCGAGAAACATCCGCCACCAATGCCATGCCTGTTGAAGCTATTGCGCCCATGCCTTGAATCGCACGCCCTAAGATTACGCCATAGATTGAGGTCGATAAAGCCGCAATTACACTGCCAGCAATAAAGGTGAGTAAACCAATGGTTAATATCTTTTTTCGACCAAAGAAGTCAGATGCCAAGCCCAATGGAATCTGTAACATGGCTTGGGTTAAACCATATATACCTAACGCCAATCCAATTAGTAAAGGGGTCGAATGAGGCAATGTTTTAGCGTAAACACTAAAAACAGGCATAATAAGAAATAAACCATACATGCGTAAGGCAATCAGCAAAGCGATAGACGCTGCTGCTTTTTTCTCCGTTATATTGAGTCCACTATTTGCTGACATAAGTATAATTACAAAACTAAATTAGATAAGACTAATATAGCGTTTTAAAGACAAAAACCAAGAAAAATCAACAATAAAATGTATAATAAGCTTTTTATTTTACTGCAAAAGAAAATTGACATCAATAAATCCAATTCAATCAATCGATGACGTTTTAAAAGTCACGCAAGAAGACATGAACCATGTCAATCAAACCATTCGCAATTCTTTGAACTCACAGGTTGTACTCATTCGTCAAATTTCACAATACATTATTAATAGTGGAGGAAAGCGTCTGCGCCCTACTCTTGTGGTATTAATGGCACAAGCCTTTGGTTACAAAGGTAAAAACCACATACAATTGGCAGCAATTATTGAATTTATTCATACTGCAACTTTATTGCATGATGATGTTGTGGATGAATCTGATATGCGTCGTGGCAATAAAACCGCCAATGAAGTTTGGGGTAATTCTGCCAGTGTTTTGGTTGGTGATTTCCTCTATTCACGCGCTTTTCAAATGATGGTCACCATTGAAAACCTACAAGTGATGAATATCCTTGCCAATGCAACAAACACAATTTCAGAAGGCGAAGTATTGCAATTACTTAACATCGGTAATTTAGAAATCACTGAAGAACAGTATTACCAAGTCATCAAAAACAAAACCGCTCAATTATTTGAGGCTGGTTGTGAACTCAGTGCATTAATTAGCGATGCAAACGAACAAACCATCAAAAAGATGGCGGCATTTGGTGAAAATTTAGGCATGGCATTTCAGATTGCTGATGATATGTTGGATTATGCCATAGACAATGACGAATTGGATAAAAATATTGGAGATGATTTGGCTGAAGGTAAGCTGACTTTACCCTTAATTTATTTGCTTGAAAATGGCAACGATGGTGATAAAAAAGTCATCGCTCAAGCCATCAAATCACAATCCACAAAACACCTCAAAACCATTCAACAACGTATTAACGAAACACCTGCCTTGAAATACACACAAGAAAAAGCCAATGCTTTTGCTCTTGTAGCTAAACAACAATTGGTCGATTTACCCGAAACTGATGCCAAAAATGCCTTATTGTTTTTGTGCGACTTTGCTTGCCATCGCAACAACTAAAGCCAATGAACAATTAGTTAACTTCTTGCTGTAATTGTTCCAATAAAATTTCATTTTCTGATTTCCAGGCTTCGTGAAAAACAAGTTTGGCTTGATTAAGCAAATTTAACGCTTCAACTTTTCGCCCAAGCTTATTCAGTGCTAGGGCTTTTAACTCCAAATAAGGGTTGGCATCGGGGTGGTATTGCTCCAATGCCTCCAAAACATCCAAGGCTTTTTGCGCATCTGTTTTGGTGTAAATTTCTGCCAATTGATTTTGTGCATCCACAAAAATTTTTATGTCATTATTGGCTTTGGCTTGTTCGGATATTTTAGAGATAATGGCTATGGCTTTGTCGTCTTCACCTGATTGCTTATAGAAGCGTGCCAAATAAAAATCCATATAGACTTGATAACGTTCAAACCCCATGTCTTTTATTAGATTCGTGCGACTATCCCATTCGGCTTTAAATCCAGATAAATCTTTTTTTGCCAGTCTGAGCTCAAATTCTAAAAAAGCATTGTCCAGTTGCATGCCTAAGTTTTTACTGCTTTGTGCGATTTTTAAATGTTTATCAATTTGACTGCGTGCATTTTCAAATTTGAAAAAGTTCATTAAAATGATGCTATCGTAATGCAGAAAATTGAGCAATAAAGCATCATTTTTTAGTTCCTTAGCGATATTTCCCAAGTTGTCATTAATTTCTTTGGCTTGAGTAAAATGCCCTGTTTGAATGAGAAAAGCGGCTAATGTGCCGAGACCTTGGGCTACTTTTCCTTTATCATCTTCCATTTCCATGAGTTCAATGGCCTGTTTTTTTAATGTCAGTCCTTTTTCCCATTGGTTACCTACCAATAAAATTTTTGCCATTTCATCCAGGCAAAGAATTTGCAATGTGTAATCGCTGGCTTCTTGCGCGTATGCCAATGACTTTTCAAAATAACTAAAAGTTTCTTCGTCGTTGGATTGGTTTTGTAGCACCATTCCTTGTCCGTACAAGCTTTGAGCATAGGTTTTTGGATTAAAATCGGCACTGATATTTTTAATGGCTTGTTGATAAAACTTCATCGCCTGTTGGATTTCACCTAATGCAAAGTAGGCATCGGCAATACGTAACTTAATTTTTGCTTTTTTAACTTCTCCAATGTGGAGATGAGTAGACTGATACTTTTTTAAGTCGGCAATTAAGTCTTCATAGTGGTGTTGTTGAAACAAAACATCCGCTAGTGCTAACTCAATGTCACTGCTGTGTTCAGCATAAAAATCCGTTGCTTTTAGGGTTTGCAGTTGGGCTATACTTTGATTATAGTCTTTTAGTTGTGCATATACTTTAGCCAATTGAAATTGTGCCTGAAAGTTTGTTGCATCATTAGCGATTACTCTTTTAAGCCGTATTTGTGCTTGTTTAAAATTCTTTTTCTTAACATAAGCCATGGCTTGAATAAAATCATCATCAACTCTTGTGGTTTTATTTTTTTGAGTTCCGCCTTGATAGCGGCTAATGAAGTCAATTTGACCTTGCATTAAATCAGCCAAACTCGTGCCTTTGATAATAGCCGTATCCAGCGACTTATTGCCTTGAGTTAAATTGATAGTTGCTTGGTAAATTTCACCATTTTTTTTCACTCTTGACTGCAAAACCACCAGTTTCTTATCCAGTCGCCAATATTTTTCAATCACCTCTCGACTACTTTGACTCTGATTCCCAAAAAGCACTTGACCTTCGGAATCAAAACCATTTAACACCGATTGCATCACCTGTGCCATGCCTTGTTTTTCACTTTCTTTTACCATTAAATTATTATAATCAGTTGGCAATACCAATACATGGTCAATAATTGCAGCTTCCAACTCAGGCTTTGGGTTTTGTTTTTGTTCACTGACAAAGTAAACTGACACAAAAATCACAAGTATAAAAGCCACTGTAACAATCATACGAGACATGCCAAAAGGTTTTTTATTGCTTGTGAATTTTTGCTGCTGAATTTGGGCTTCAAAACTGATACCATGCCCAAAGTGAGTGACAATAATTTGAGGACTCGCCGAATCCTCTTCCACACAGTTTCGCAGGGCTGAAATAAATTTATTGATGGTATTATCGGTGACAATTCGTCCCCACACTTCTTGCATCAACGTTTCTTTATCAATCACTTGTTTGGGATGTGCAAGAAAATAATCGAACAACTTCTTTTGAAGCTTGGTTAATTTATACTCTTTATGCTGTCTTGAGATAATTCCAGTGGTTTCATCGTAGCTAAAAGTTTCAAATTGAAAGGGCATAAAATTATTATGAATAGTTTTGTTTCAGTTCTGAGTTAATTTTAAGTTAATGACTTTTAATAAGCTAGTTTTAAGCAAAATTCACTAAAAATTCACTAAATTTTCTGATATGAAATTTATCACTTTACTAAAATAAAGGTCTCTCTTAATGGTATCTTCACAATTGGTGTGTTCATGAATTCAAATCTTAAAAAGAAGTTAGTTGCTATTGCCGTATTTATCCTTGCTATTGCGGTCTTAATCAGCAGTATTAGTAAATATCTCGACAGATCTAATACCAGCAGTTGGAAATCGGCAACAGGAATTGTGTTATTTTCAGGAGTGGAAGAACGAACAATCTACCGCAAACACCGACAGAACACCTTTTCTCCTCGTTCAGATAATGTGTATTTGCAACGGATAGAATATGCATACCAAGCAGATGGAGTGGATTACACAAGTAAAAATTTCAATTTAAACCCTAACTCAGGTGGTTCTTTATCCTATTTGGATGGCACAAGCCGTCCATTTAAAACAAAACAAAGAGCCAAGGAAGAAGCAAACAAATATAAAAAAGGCACTCCCATTCAAGTTTATTACAATCCCGACAAACCCAATATAGCCACTTTAAGCCAAAAAAACGCATCATTAATCCCACTACTGTTTTCTTTGGGCTTTTTGGGTTTTGGCGTATTAGCTGTATTAATTGCTTTTGAACAAATTAACCCTGAAAACCTTCCGTGGAGGAAAAATTCATGAAAAAGATTATTTTACTTTCTTTATTCTTAACAACTTTGGTCAATGCCGTGCCTTTGGCTGGTACTTACTTTATTAACCAAGACGGCAGTGAGGATTACAATACTATTGCTTTGGCTGTTGCTGATTTAACCAGCAATGGCATTTCTGCTCCTGTGATATTTAAGATAAGAACAGGCACTTATAACGAACAAATTGTTATCAACAATATAAGCAGAACTGGAGCGGTTGATGATCGGGTGGTGTTTAAACGGGCAACGCCAAGTGATACCGTGATTATAAAAAATCCCAGCCAAGACTCGACTTTTAATTTTATATTTAAACTTTCAGCGGTCAAATACATCAGCTTTGTCAATCTCGAATTTGAAGCCACCAATGCCGATTATCAACACTTATTTGAATACACAGGCGATACCGATTCCATTACCATTGCTAATTGTATTTTTCGTGGGTTAAATTACCCAAATAGTATTTTTAATCGAGGTGAACTCATTTATTCCCAAACCAATAACCCTAGCATTGATGCCACCAGTACGGGCTTGATTTTTACTGGCAATAGTTTTGAAAAAGGTTATTCTGCTATTTCAATATTAGGTTCAAATCAGCCAATTAACACCATTAGCGACAATTTATTCAAAAATCAAGCGATTAAATCTGTCATTGTGCTGGGTTTAGAGGCTGACAGCCAAATCAGCAACAATACCTTTGACAGTTCTTATACTCGTACCATGGCGTATACCGCTTTGTATGCCGAAGGTCTTGGGGTGATTAAAAATAATGAAATTAAACTCAATAGCATTGGCACGGCTGAAGTGGGAATGAGTCTCAGGGGTGCCGTCTCTTCCGCAAAACTTTTGGTCTATAATAATACCATTTCATCAACCAATCCAGTAGGAAATTCTGTAGGAGCAGATTTAGATTTCCGATTAAAATTTTTTCACAATACTATAAAAATGGAACACATTAATGATATTCCTGTAAATGTTTCAGCAACCGAAGCAGATTCGGTCTTGATTAATAATAATTTATTGATTAACACAGGATTTGGTAAAACCATTGTGGCAGCCACCAACGCCAATCGGGATGCAGTTCTTGAGTTGTTTGATAACGATTATTATACTGCAGGAGGAGTCGTTAGCTATTGGGGTGATTTAACCAGTTATACCTCGGTTGCTTTTTTTCAACGTGGCGTGCAGCCCAAACATCCGCATATTGGGTTCAATAAAGCCGTGACTTTTGTCAATCCCAGCACTGGTAATTTACGCTTATTTGGGGCTTCAATTGGCGATAAATTTTTGGTTGCTCACCCACAATCCGATGTCACCGAAGACTTAGATGGCGAGGTACGTGGTGTATTAAATACTTATATCGGGGCAGATATTCCGTCTTTAGCAGGTTCTGCAATTGCAGCGATGGATAATTCGGATTCCAATAATGGCGGTTATTATGCGGTTAGTGGTTTTATGGCTGATTATTCAACAGCACAAGAGGCATTTGATGATTTGTACCGTCGTGGCATGAAAAACGATGTTACTATTAAAATACGTGATGGCTCTTTTCCCACTAATGCTAACTTTTATAAAATAGTTAAACAAAACGCTCAAGATGTCATTACTATTACCTCTTCGAGTAGTATTACAAATGCGGTGTTAAGTTATTCAGGTGATAGTGACCCAAATAATATTTTACGCTTTGATGGCACCTCTAATGTGGTCATTGATAGTATTGATTTTGATATGGGAGTTGCCTCTGCCAATGGTGTTGAATTCAATAACAGCAACTCCACTGATATAAAGAACAGCACATTTAATGGCGGCGATATTGGCATTATGATTGTAAACGACAGCACTTCGGACAACCATCAAATTTCCACTAACACCTTTAGCAATCAAGCGATTAATGCAATCAAAATTGATTCTGCCACAACCTTGAGTATTGAAGCCAATAGCATTGACTCCAATAATGCCAATTTTAAAGCCATTTACCTAAGCAATAGCACCGATGCCAGCACCATTTCAAAAAATAAAATTCAAGGTGTAGGCACGGTTATTGCTATTTATTTGGACAATGCCAATGGTGAAGTCAATAGCCGAGGACTGATTGCCAATAACTTTATCTCGACCAATAAGGGTTTATTTGTGGTCAATTCCAGTGCCAATTGGAATGTTTATCACAACAGTTTAAACACCAATGCAGCGGCAGTTGTTTTGAAAAAACTCACGGGTACAGAACCTTCAAATTTTAATTTCACAAACAATATTATCCAAACCCCATCAACCGCGGCAAATATGATTATCAATGAAACCTCAAGTACGGCTGATGACAATATTCAATTAGATTACAACACTTATTATAACCATGTCCAAGGCACAACCTTGTTTAAATGGTATAATCATAACTACTCAAGTTTAACTAGTTTTGTCAATGCCACCGCAATGGATTTTAATAGCCATGAACGCAGTGTATTGTTTGTCGATGGCGCAAACAATGATTTGCATTTAGCCGCTGCTTCCATTGGCGATAACAATTTGGCAGGTACCAATGTCCCCGTAGTTACTGATATTGATGGTGATACACGTGCCAGCGTTTTTCCTTACACAGGTGCCGATGAAGCGGCTGTCGCCCTAAATCCTGCCCGAATTTCTATCACCTCTAGTGGTTTACAAACCAGCGAAGACGGCTCGATGACGGTTGATATTTCTTTTGTATTGGAATCACAACCGAGCAATAACGTGGTAGTGAGTGCCGCCAGTAGTGACACAACTCAAGGCACAATTAATACACTTAACATGATATTTACCCCAAGCAACTGGAACACACCACAAACCAAAACCGTCACTGGCGTGGATGATAATATTATGGAAGGTGATATTAATTATAGCATTGTCACCACCGTAAGCAGTGCCGATAGCAATTACGATGGATTAAATGTGGCAGACATAAATCTCACCAATATTGATGACGACACCAGTGCCAACTTAAAACTCGAAGTGGTTAATTCAATGGCAGAACCCAATACCGCAGGAGTGGTTCGGATTAGTTTGGTTAAGCCTTTGTCACCTCCAAATGATACAGCTTTGGTCAACACTCAAGCCATTAGCATAGATTTTCAAACATCAAACTCTTCGGCAACCCTTGGCGTGGATTATACCGATGCATCAGGTTCGGTTGTATTGCCTGCTTTGAGCAGCAGTATTGATGTCAATGTGGAGGTTATTGATGACAATTTAATCGAAGATTTAGAACACACCATTTTCGTGCTAACTGGCAAAAGTGGCGGTGTTGGTTCTATATTCCTCAATACAAATACGCTAATGCAATTGGATATTGTGGATGATGAAAACGCCAGTGTTTTCGTATCCATGCAAGTTCCAGCTCAAGAACCTGCAACCAATGGTTTTTTTAAAGTCGCACTTGATGGCGGCATAAGCCCAATAGATACAAACATAACAGTGAGTTTTAGCGGTGTCGCTACACAAGGCACAGATTACCAAATGATACCAACTTCAGTCACCATTCCAGCTATGGCTAGTGAAGCTAATATTCCGATAAATGTCATTGATGATATCGACTCAGAGGGCAATGAAGAAATCAACATCAGCATTGATGCAGTGGATAACCCTTTAATAAATATTCTTGCGGTTAACCCAATGCCTTCCAGTATTTTTGATGACGATACCTCCGCAGACATTAGTATCTCGATAACCCCCAATAACCCAACATTTAATACGGCTACCGTGACTAATTTGCTATTCACCTTAAGCAATAACAGCTCAATTAATATTCACCAAGCAGTTTTGCAATCAACTGAACCTGTTGGACTGAGTTACGTCAATTGGCAATGTTTGGCTGCTGCTCAATATTGCACACAAACAGCAGGCATGGGCAACCTGTCTGAAGTGATTAGCATTGATGCCAATAGCCAAATCCAGTTTAGTGTTGATGTACTGGCAACAACTACACCAACAGCTTCAATTTCAGTGCAAGCCATTTTAAATCCAGCACCTTTCTTAACCGACCCCAATCCGAACAACAACACTGCAATTGCTACCAGTTTGTTAGAAATAATATTTCAAAATAGCTTTGAATCATCGTTAAATAAACAACTGTATCAAGCGGTTACGGCATTTGACCAACAAGACAGTTTGAATTCATATTATTACTTTATTGAAGATGATTCAGCCATTTATCATTTCATCCAAACAAATAAAGTTAACAATACAGTTCGGTATCGCCACGTTTATGTGGATGCAATTAAAGAATCAATTAACACATCCGATTGGATAAAAAATGACTGATAAACCGCAACTCAAACCCATAGGAGCCGTTGCTGGTATTGGCGGACGTAAACAAATCCGCCAATACCTAACACAGCAATTTGCCAAACTGGGATTTGAACCATTTGATAACGGCATTCCTGCTTTGGCAAAGCTTTCTGGAACAATCGAAGAACAACAAATAACGGTTTCATTTAGCATTTTAAAACTTAGCAAATATGTCGGTGTTCATCAAGACCATCAATTTCGCTACCGTACTTTTCAAGGTATTCGGATGCAGTGTATTCTGCCAACAACGCAAAAAACACGCTTGCTTATAGTGAAAAAAAACCAAGGAAAATGGCTTAAACGCAGCACCAATTGGCTCATGCGTTGGCGAAAATTCAAAGCCATTGATAAAGATTATTTAGGCAAGGAACTGTACTCTCCAGATGACTTGTTTGCCCAAGCCTTTATCAATGATGCACAGATAAGCATGGTTCTTGAACAATTAACTCATAAAGACACACAATGCCTGTCGTGGGGAATGATACTGATACCCGAACAACTGAATTTCGATGTCACTTTTGCTAATTTAGATGACTTTCAAAGCGACAAACTCAAAAATCGTATGCGCAATATGGTCAAATTGGTCAAGGCCATCGAAAGCAAATCCATAAGCCAAGAACTGAGCATGAGAAAGGCAGAGATACTAGCACGCGACAATCCCAAAAAGCTCATGTGGCGAGGCTTGTGGATTATTCTACTCACTATTTTATTCTGTGTTTTGCTGATTGGAGTTTTGTTTCTTATCACCCTCAAATTTGGACAAGCTCCTGTTTTAATACTTGGCATTGCCTTATTTTTAATTTATAAATACTTTTAAAAAAGACCTTTACGAATAACACAACCAACAACCTATCATGAAAACACCTGTTTATTCTAAAAAAGCAATTCTCGGTATTCCGCTAATCTTTGGTTTGGTTTTGATTGTGTTTGGTATTAAATTTGTTTTACAAGCCCAATCAACAAAAAATTGGCAACAAGCCCAAGCAATAATAACTCAGGTCAATTTGGTAGAGACCACTAGTTCGACAAGCACAACCACTAGCAAACAAAAGACCACTGCTGTTTCAGTTGTGTATCGTTACCAAGTTAATGGCAAAAAATACCAATCCGACAAATACCGTTACGGTGAAGGTAAAACCATTAAAAGTCGCCTTAAAAACCGAACACAAGCCCAACAATTCTTAGCCCATTCACCTTATCAAAAAGGCCGTGAAATTAATGTTTATTACAACCCCAACAACCCTCAGCAAGCGGTCATTAAAACCGGTGCAAGTTTTTGGACATACATTCCTTTAATTTTCGGTTTTTTTATTACTAGTATTTTTGCAGTGATTTTGTGGAGAACATTAAGATGAAGGCAATACCAAACAAAACTAAAATTATCAGATTAAGCTTATTAACCCCGCGATATAATGCCGTAATTCAGGACTACAAGAAATTCTCATATCAAAGAAAATTATTGTAGGGTTAGTCGTCTATCTCAAAATAATTTGATGCAGAAATGGGGATTTCTTGTAGTCCCAACTTGTTGATTTTGTTATGAATGGTCTAAGCCTATCCGCTCTTGGACTGCGTTATCAGCATTTGCTTTAGAATGA